>NZ_DATMTE010000435.1:0-3984 GCF_035564935.1 Chitinophaga sp.
GGTCAGTTGATAAAAACATGATCAGTATCAGAAAAAACGCTAACTGTTATCATTGAAAAAACGGTATCAAGGGGAGTATATTGAAACATATTTCTTCACTATTAAACTATTAATTATGAAAACAGATGTGCAAATACGGGAAGATGTACTGGATGAGTTAATGTGGGAACCAATGCTAAAACCAGCGGAGATCGGGGTGGCTGTAACGGATGGTATTGTTACGCTTTCCGGCTATGTAAATGATTACAGTAAAAAGCTGGCCGCCGAAAAGGCAGTCAAGAGGGTAAAAGGCGTAAAAGCGGTGGCTGAAGATATCCAAGTGCGCCTGCCTTTTGAAATGCAGAAAGATGACGAGGAAATTGCGGGGAAAGTGGTCAATGCGTTGAAATGGAATACCAATATCCCGGACGAGAAAATATCCGTGAAGGTTGATAACGGATGGGTTACGCTGGATGGCGAACTGGAATGGCAGTTTCAGCGGGATGCGGCCCTGACCGCAGTCAGAGACCTGGTAGGTATTAATGGAGTTATTAACCTGCTCAAGCTTAAACCGGTATTAAGTACATCCATTATCAAAAGCAATATCAGGAAAGCTTTGGAACGTAATGCCGACCTGGAGGCAGATAAGATCACCATTGATACTTCAGACAGTACGGTTACCATAAATGGCAAGGTACATTCCTGGAGTGAAAAAAGCGAGGCTGAAAGGGCTATTTGGGCTACCCCCGGCGTAGCAAAGGTAATTAACCACCTGGAAATAAACGGATGAATTAAAATACCAGTGCAATATCATCGCTAGCAGATATTGCACTGGTATATCAATAAAGCATATTGGATAATTTCTTCTCATCTAATAGTACTACCATGCCATCTTTGATATCGATCAGTTTTTCTTCCCGGAAATCACTGAGCGTACGGATAAGCGACTCGGTAGCAGTGCCGGCTATTGTAGCCAGGTTTTCCCGACTTACGTTTATAACGAAAGGCTGTTCCTTTTGAGGATTGTATTTAACGTGAAGACTTATCAGTGCTTCGGCTACTTTTTTACGGAGAGAGTTATAGGCCAATCCCAGTAATTGCTGTTCTTTGGTGGTTACATTTTTAGCCAGCATACGGATGAGCTGAACGGCTATCTCATGGTTATTATGAATAAGTTCTTCAAAGTCGTTAAGGGGAATCACCGCCACTTCGCTTTCTTCCATAGCCATCGCAGTTTCCTTATAAACGGTACCTTCCAGTAATGCGGTGTATCCAATAAAATCGCCGGCGGAGAAAAGATCTACTACCAGCTCTTTACCAAAGTCGTTTGTCTTTATAGTTTTCACTTTACCCCGCTGAAGGTAAAACAAACGCGTAGGATGATTACCTTCTGAGTAAATCACCTGCTTCTTTTTGATTTTATCGATATTTCTTCCTTCTGCCAGGGCCTTCAGGGATTCTTTACCGGTAGCCTCATACATTAGTTTATTAAGCCCCTTAAGATCAGCGGGGAAATGCTGTTTCCTGATGGCAGCTTTTTTTAACCGCCTGTCTATGGCATCCCACAGTTCTGTGCCACTGAATGGTTTAGTAATATAATCATCTGCCCCCATTCCCATCCCTTTACGGAAGTCGCTTCTTTCGGTTTTAGCAGTCAGGAAAATAAAAGGGATATCTTTCATGTCTTCGTGTTGCTGCATCAGGTGCAATACACCAAAGCCGTCCAGCACAGGCATCATAATATCGCATATAACCAGGTCTGGTTTGTTACTGAGAATCATTTCCACGCCGATCCTGCCATTTTCCGCGGCAATGACATTATATCCTGCTATAGCAAGAATATCTACTGTATTTTCACGTAACTCTTCGTTATCTTCAATTAATAAGATTGTTTTCATGACTGGCAGGGGACTTTTTTGTTTCGAGTTGAAAATTAATAATAAATGTTGTACCGGCATTGAGTTCACTTCTGCAGGAGATGCTGCCGTTCATCAATTTGCTGTAATTATTTACAATATGTAGTCCGAGGCCTGTTCCCTGTATATTACTTACATTAGTACCCCGGTAAAACCTTTCAAAAAGATGTTGCTGGTCTTCTTCCGACATGCCTATGCCATAGTCTTTAACAATGAGAGAGAATTCACTGTCATTTTTTGTGGTAGATATCTCTATTAAACTGTCGGATTTTGAAAATTTAATAGCATTCCCAACCAGGTTCATGGTAATATGTTTAAGCAGTGAGGGATCCAGCAGCACTGTTGTTTCCCCGCTATGATGATAGCTGATAGTCTGTTTTTCTTTAGCTAGTTCCTGCATTTCCTGTATGATATTGTTGAAAAAGTCTTGTATGTCGAACTCTGAAAGACGAACCTGTACTTTCCCTTCCTCAATTTTTCCTACGGAGAGGAAGTCGTTGAGCGTATCTGTCAGTAAGGATACAGCATTAACAATCCTTTGTATGTGTTTGTTCCGGACAGGCTGATCTTTTTCTTCGGCATAATGTTTTACGAGGAAAGCAGAAGAGAGGATGGTGCTGAGAGGAGTTCTGAACTCATGGGAGGCCATAGACACGAAACGTGATTTCAGGTCGCCAAGTTCTTTTTCTTTGCTGAGGGCTGCCGTCAGTTCTTCTTTGGATATTTTGAGTTGCTCCAGCGCTTGGGTAAGCTGGCCGGTACGCTCTTCCACTTTGGCTTCCAGCTCATTATTCAGGTTTTCTATCTTTTCTTCTGCCTTTTTTCTTTCTGTGATATTATTGACATAGGCAATTACAAAGTGACCTTCTTCATTAGCATAATGGCTAAGACTGATTTCCACGGGAAACTCTGATCCGTCTTTCCGGACTGCAAACAGATCCATGCCAATTCCCATAGGCCTGCTTTGCGGATGGGCATTATACCGGTCCCTGTGTTGTTCATGCCTGGTGTGAACCCGTTGGGGAATCAGTATTTCCACTTTTTGCCCCAGTAATTCTTCCCGTCTGTACCCAAACTGATTAAGTGCGAAATCGTTTATAAGAATAATTTCTCCCCATTGATTGGTTACCAGGATACCTATGCTTGCATAATCGAACAGGGCGCCAAAGCGCTCCAGTTCCCTGTTAAGCTGTTGTTTGAACCTGCGGTCGGTAAGATAGTCGGTGATGCGAAAGAAGCAGTAATCCTTACTGTTATTGCGCAGAAATATTTCTTCATAAAGCCCCAGGAAGGTTTCTCCCTGTATATTATGCCATTGACACTCTTTCTCGTGGAGGCCTGATGGTACTGTGGAGAAATCTGCATTGCCCTTGCCTAACTGATTTTGGTCAATCAATAACTCAAGCTCTGCATAATCATCTGTTCCCAGCATTTTTACACCGGTATCGTTAATATATATCAGCCGGCCATTTTCCTGTTCCTTTATGGCAACAAGGCCTGGCATACGTTCCATGATGGCGGCAAATACAGCCAGTTGAAAATCGATATCCAGGCTGTTGATAGAAAAGCTCATAGATTTAGTTATTACCGGCAGAAAGATAAGAATTTATCTGTTGAGATTAACATAAAATCAGCCCGGATGACCGCTATCATACAATGAACTGACTGATCTCATTTGGAGGGAATTTGCCCTGGGGTATTATTGCAACATAAAACATTTTGTTATGGATATCTATATAAGCGAAGAAGCTATTGTAGGGGATATACAAAAGAGATTCAGGGAATTTTATCCTTATCTCAAACTGGCATTTTACCGCAACCCGCATACAGAGGGGGAATGTTCTCCCAAAGAGGAACTGGTAGCACCGGAAATGCCTATTGACAAGATCAGGATGATACATAATTCAGGCTGGATAGACATTAGTGGTTACCGCGTGGCGGCTGCCGTGGAACATGATTTCAGCCGGGAATTTGGTTTAAACGTGCAGATACTGCGGAAGTCAGGTGGTTTGTGGCTGGCAACCACGGGTACGGATAGCTGGACGCTGGAGGAATTAAATATGGCAGGCCGTCCGGTAAAACGGCAGCG
>NZ_DATMTE010000436.1:0-8038 GCF_035564935.1 Chitinophaga sp.
GCAAAACTCTTTGATCACAAAGCTGGCATCTTCAGGTGTAGATATGTGTCGGTAAGAAACCTTCATAATGTCTTTATTTTTAGTACACTATTTATTTTTCTAAAGCAAAATTTAAGAAATATAGCAAATATAGTATCGATATCTTGCAAATGAAGTACTTTTATTTCAATAGAAGTCTGAATAAGTTTGTGTAACAATGATTAAAAAAACGTTCCTGTTATGAAACCGATAAGTTTGAGCCTTACAGCCACCATATTACCGGCCATTCTTCCGTGATGGGCATCGCAATTAGCTGCAGAAAACATTAATCCACTTTTATATATAAAGCGTTATGGAACTAGGGATACACAACTGGATGCGGTCTGAAACTATAGAAACTACCATACGGAGAGTTGCTGCACTGGGATATACCAAACTTGAAATTGCGGGTACCCCGGAGCAATATGACACGAAAAGCATAAGGCAACTGATGAAGAGCCATGGCCTGTCGTGTTGGGGATCTGTAACCCTGATGCTGGGAGAGCGCAACCTGCTGGCCAGGGATGAGGCTCAACGTGCAAAATCAGTGCAGTATGTGAAGGATGTAGTTAAAATGGTCAAAGAATTGGATGGGCATATGGTGTCGGTAGTACCATGTACCGTAGGAAAAATTGTGCCCGATGGCCGGCCTGAGGAAGAATGGAAATGGGCCGTTGATTCACTGAAAGAAATTTATGACTATAGTGAATCTTCAGGTATTGTGATAGGCATAGAACCTATCAACAGGTTTGAAACCTACTTCATCAACAGGGGCGCCCAGGCGCTGGCGCTCGCGGAGGCTGTAGGCCCCAACTGCGGCGTGTGCCTGGATACCTTTCACATGAATATTGAAGAGGCCAACATGTTTGAGGCCATCAGGCAGGCCCGGGGAAAACTGGTTGGTTTTCATGTGGCTGATAACAACCGTATGGCGCCGGGAATGGGACATCTCAACTGGAAAAAGATCATAGATACATTGAGGGAGATCAACTATAATGAAGTGCTTTCCGTGGAATTTTGCGCGCCGCTGGACCGTACCCCCGCCAATCCTTACCCGGACTCCATTGACGAAAACCCTGAAAACTTATCTGCTGAGCAGGAAAAATTCCTGGCAGATCATGGCAGCGCTTCTGTTACGGAAGCATTTTATACCATGCTCACTGCCGAATCATTTAATACTTTATCAAAACTTATTTAAAGAAGTCAACTGCTAACAGATGAAAATAGCTAATGTAGAGGCATTTTGGTTACGCTGTCCTGTTCCTAAAGAAAAACAACATACTTCAGACTATGGATTATTAGCCAATTTTGACATGACGCTTGTTGTGATAACAACAGATAATGGTCTCCAGGGATTTGGAGAAGCCAAAGCAGCGGTTGGATCTTCAGGGGTATGCGCCTCCATTGTGAATTGTATTGAAAATGAACTAAAGCCTGCTTTACTGGGTAAGCCCGTTAAAGATATTTACCGTATCTGGGAAGAGATGTATAATGGCACAAGGGATCATTACGCATTGCAGAGAGGCCGGAAGTTCCCTATCCTTGGGAGAAGAGGCCTTACCATATCTGCCATGAGCGGTATTGATACTGCCTTGTGGGATTTAAAAGGGAAGATGCTGAATGTTCCCGTGATGGACCTGCTCGGTGGCGCCTGCAGGGATCAGATGCCGGCCTATGCCAGCGGCGGCTGGGCAGATACAGACAATATCGGCGCACAATTGAAAGGCTATACCCACAAAGGATTTGGCAGTGTTAAGATGCGCGTTGGCGTAATGGACCAGACCGTACAAAACAGTATTGACAGGGTAAAGGCAGCGAGAGCCGCTTTAGGGCCTGATATCAAACTGATGGCGGATGCGCACGGCACCTTCAGCGTTCCGGAAGCAAAGCAGTTTTGCCGGGGAGTGGAAGATTGTAACTTATACTGGTTTGAGGAACCTATCAGCCCGGATAATAAAACAGGGACAGCGGAAGTAAGGGCTTCCACCTATATTCCTATTGCAGCAGGCGAAAGTGAATATACCAGTTTTGATATCAATGAATTGCTGGAGATAAGGGCCATTGATGTAATACAGCCGGATGCAGCCATCATTGGCGGTATTTCCGAAGCGGTGCGCGTATCGCACCTGGCCACTGTGCATCAGCTGGAGCTGGCCCCGCATTGCTGGGGATCCGCCTTCTCTTTTATGGCGGGACTGAATGTTGCATTTGCATCGCCATCCGCCACTATCATTGAGTTTTCACTGGGAGGCAATCCAATGATGTATGAACTGGTAAAGGAACAAATTACGGTGACCAATGGCGTTATCCAGGCGCCTGTAGCCCCGGGATTAGGCGTAACCCCCGACTGGGATTTTGTAAAGGAGTATAAACAGAAAGCGTAGAAGTTGTATTTGTAAATAACTATTTATGGCCAAAGCACTTAAAATTAATCACGTAACACTGATTGTAGACAACCTGGAAAAAGCAGGTCATTTCTATCAGCATGAATTGGGCCTGGAGCCGCTTGCCGCCTTCCGGTTTGATTACCCTGTTATGTTTTTCAAATTTAACGAAGAGCAACAATTGCATATCTCCGAATGGGAAGACAAAACCTCCTTCCGCGGGCATGTTTGTGTACAGGTAGATGATTTCAGCAGTCTCTTTTTTCGTATGAAAGCACTGAATGTTATTGATATAAATCCCTGGGGAAAAGTAAGAAAATTGCCGGATGGAGCTATGCAGATGTTTGTGCGCGATCCTGCGGGTAACCTGGTGGAAATTTCCTCCATACCGGGAGCTGAGGCAGATCCCCGGATATTTACCGATGAATTGTATGAAGAAGGGCTGTATATTTCCAACAGGAATGACTTCCGGGGATACAGGTCTGATGATGCCACCTTATATCATAACAAATGAAGAAAAATGTATTACTGCTTGAAACCGTTGCCGATGAAGCATTCGCCATTCTTCAAAAGAATGTGAATGTATTTGCCGGGTATGATGAAGCCGGTTTAAGCAATGTGCTGAACAATGAAGATATCCATGCCATCATTACAAGAGGGAAAGGACTGATCAATAAACCACTTATCGATGCCTGCCCGCATTTGCAGGTAGTTGCCAGGTGTGGCGTAGGATTAGATAATGTAGACGTGGCTGCAGCAACTGCCAGAAAGATCATGGTCATCAACGCGCCGGGTAGCAATGCCGCCACCATTGCAGAGCATACCCTGGGCCTGATGCTGATGCTGATACGTAATATGTATGAATCGGTTACCCAAGTGAAACAAAACAACTGGGCCTGGCGCAATCAATATACAGGAGATGAACTGAATGGAAAAACCCTTGGCGTGTTAGGTATGGGAAATATAGGGAAACGTGTAGCCCGGCTTGGAGATGCTTTTGGAATGGAGGTAGTGTATTGGAGTAAATCCACCGGTGACCTCCCCTATAAATACCTGGCTATGGAGGACGTGTTAAGGCAGTCGGATATAGTAAGTCTTCATCTTCCTTTTAATGGAGAAACAGATAAGATCATTGGAGAAAAACAACTGCATCTGATGAAGTCCGGCGCGTTACTGATCAATACCGCAAGGGGCGCACTTATTGACCACCCTGCATTACTGCAGGCGTTAAACACCGGTATTATTGCAGGCTACGCCGCAGATGTATTACCCGATGAGCCACCGGTGGAAAGCCTCGGTATTGTACAACATCCGCGGGCAATTGTTACGCCGCATTCAGGCAGTCTTACAGCGGCCACCTACCGGCAGATATGCCTGCTCACCATCAATAATGTAGTGGCAGCGCTTACCGGTAAGCAACCGGATCTTAACAGCATATATAACCGCGATGCACTTCAATGATCATTGCGTTATTCAATAACTGATACCATCGTTTATTTTATGTTACCCGTTATGCTTCCCGGAATGTAGCAGGTTGAATCGCATACAAAAACGGTCATCAATAATCTTTGTTCAAATGAAAAAATTCTGCGTTTGTTTATTGGTCCTGGTAAGTACCAGCATTACATGTACCAGCCTGCTCTTTGCGCAATCTTCCAAAGCGAAAAAAAAGCCGCTGGTTGTTTTCGTAACAGGTGATCATGAATACAGCAGCGAAGCAACTATGCCGGCAATCGCCGCCGCACTGGAGAAAGATTACGGTATGAAAACGATCGTGCTTAAAGCATCGCCGGATTATAACAGCGAAGAAAATATCCCGGGCCTGGAGGCTTTGCAACAGGCCGACCTGGCGGTTTTCTTCCTGCGCTGGCGCAGGCTTCCGCCTGAGCAACTGGCCTTTATTGATGCTTACCTGAAATCCGGCAAACCTGTTATGGGCTTCCGTACCACCACCCATGCCTTCCATTTTCCGGAAGGACATCCCAGTGAAAAATGGAATGCCTTTGGGGAATTTGCATTGAACGCACCTCCGGGCTGGGGCGGCGCCGCCAAACATACCCATTACGGGCACGAGAGCAGCACAGATGTACATATCATCCCTGAACAGGCCAACAATCCCATCCTCACAGGCGTTGCAACCAACTTTCATGTCCGCTCATGGCTGTACCGCGTTTTACCGGATTATCCAGTGAAAGGCTCTACCTGGTTGCTGATGGGGAAAGCAGTGAATACTGATAAAGAAGCCATCGAAAACCCGGTGGCATGGACCGGTACCAACACTTTCGGCGGCCGGGTATTTATGACGACCCTGGGCCATCCTGAAGATTTTTCACAGGAGCCCTTTCAGCGCGTGGTGATCAACGCCATTCACTATGAGCTGGGTCTCAAAGTGCCAAAGAAATGGAAAGGCAAAATCGATATCCGGGTGCCTTACCGTATAGCCCAATAAGTATTTCACGTTTCCTGATTACGCTAAATTTATCTAAGATGCCCAGACTATCAAAAATTGGCATTTACGCGCCTTTTATTCCCATAGTATTGGCGATAATGATACTGCATTCCTGTACATCCAAAGGACCTGCTCCGCTCACTATTTCCGGGACCTCCCATATCTCCCTGATCGGTAACAACCTGGGATCGAGAATGATAAACTATGATAATTTTGAAACAGAACTTTATCTCCGTTACCCGGAATATAAAATGCAGATCCGTAATATGTGCGATGGCGGGGAAACACCGGGTTTCCGGCCGCACTCCGGAAGAAACTCCCCATGGGCATTTCCGGGTGCAGAGAAATTCCGTCCTGAACTCGACAGCCAGGTGCAGGCCATCGACAATCCAAGCCAGGGACATTTTGAAACACCGGATCAATGGCTCACCAGGCTCAAAACAGATGTGATCATCGCATTTTTTGGCTATAATGAATCATTCGATGGAAAAGAAGGACTGGACAGTTATAAAGCAGAATTGGATGCCTTTATAAAATGGACACTGAAGCAAAAATACAATGGCGCCACCGCGCCGCAACTGGCCATTGTTTCTCCCATTGCCTTCGAAAATCTTTCTGATAAATATGATTTCCCCGACGGTCGTAAAGAAAATGAAAACCTTGCTTTATATACACAGGCCATGAAGGAAGTGGCCGCCCGTAATAATGTATTATTTGTAGATGCATTTACACCTTCCAAAAAATGGTACGAGGATACTAAAACACCTTTAACCATCGACGGTTCACAACTAAATGAAGAAGGTTATAAAAAACTGGGCCTTTTACTGGTCGACCAGATCTTTGGAAATGCTTCTCCCAAAAGCGAAATCAACAGGAAGCTGGTACATGATGCCGTAATGGAAAAGAACTGGATGTGGCTCAACGATTATAAAATCCCCAACGGCGTGCATGTGTATGGCCGCCGGTATGATCCTTACGGCCCGGATAACTATCCTGCGGAAATAGAAAAGATCCGCCAGATGACAGCGATCAGGGACACCGCAATTTGGCTGGCAGCTTCAAAAGGGAAGAAAATGGATATCGCTGCCGCCGATAAAACCACCAAAGTACTGCCTCCCGTTAAAACCAATTATAACCCTGCTAAAAACGGCAGCCTGCGGTATCTTACCGGGCAGGAAGCAGTAGCCAAACTAAAAGTGCCGCCCGGATACAAGATTGAACTCTTTGCCTCGGAAGAGCAGTTCAAAGATCTCGCCAAGCCAATGCAGATGTCGTTTGATAATAAAGGCAGGCTATGGGTAGCGGTAATGCCCAGCTACCCGCATTATAAACCCGGAGATGCAAAGCCCAATGATAAAATTCTCATTTTTGAAGATACCGACAATGATGGTAAAGCCGACAAAGAAACAGTATTCGCAGACAGCCTGCATCTTCCCATCGGTTTTGAGATAGCCGAAGAAGGCGTATATGTTGCCCAGGGAACTAATCTTAAATTATTAACAGATACAGATGGCGATGGCAAAGCGGATAAAACGGAGATCCTGCTCAGCGGATTCGACGATCATGATACACATCACAGCAGTCACGCGTTTACAGCCGATCCCTCCGGCGCCATCTATTCAGGGGAAGGCGTTTTTCTTCATACCAATGTAGAAACTTCCTACGGAACCGTTCGCGGCACTAACGGCGGTTTTTACAGGTTTGATCCGCGCCGCAGGAAACTGGAACGCACCGCGCAACTTTCTATTCCCAATCCCTGGGGTATTGCATTCGATGACTGGGGACAACCATTCTTCGCAGAAACATCCAGCCCGGATGTACGTTGGATGCTTCCCGGCACCGTGTTGCCCAGGTACGGCCAGGCTACACATAAATCGATCCAGCTGATAGAAGATAAACATAAAGTACGGCCTACATCAGGACTTGAATTTGTATCCAGCCGCCATTTCCCGGATGAGGTACAGGGAGATTTCCTGATCAATAATACTATCGGGTTCCTGGGAACAAAAGAACATACCCTGCAGGATGATGGCACCGGTTACAAAAGCCACCATCGCATGGATCTGCTGGTAAGCGGAGATCCCAATTTCCGGCCGGTGGACCTGGAATTTGCACCCGATGGATCATTATACGTGATCGACTGGCATAACATTCTCATAGGCCACATGCAACATAATGCGCGGGATCCACTGCGGGATCATTCGCACGGAAGAATATACCGTATTACCTATCCGTCGAGGCCACTGGTAAAACCAGCCAATATAGCCGGAGCGCCTATAGAAGAACTGCTCAACAATCTTAAACTGCCGGAATACAGAACCCGTTACAGGACCCGCCGCGAACTGAGAGGACGTGATGTTTCACAGGTACTGGCCAAACTGCAAACCTGGGTAGCCCACCTGGATAAAAATGACCCGCGGTATGAACATCATTTACTCGAAGGACTTTGGGTGAGCTGGGGAATGGATAAAGTGGACCAACCGCTTTTAAAACAGGTATTAAAAGCAAAAGACTATCATGCAAGAGCCGCGGCAGTAGAAGTGCTGCGTTATACAGGACACCAGGTAGCCGACCAGGCGGAGCTGCTGATGCAGGCGGCAAAAGATGAAAACAGCCGCGTACGCCTGATGGCCATCGTGGCCGCCTCATGGATCGGTAAAGAAAAAGGTCTTCCTATCCTGGCAGCCGCCAAACAAATGCCGCTGGACGAATGGATGATCCATGCGTATGAAACCGCCGTGGCACACTTAAACGGGGAAAATGTGAAAAAGAATAAAGATGAAAATGAAAAGTCCGGTTTGAAAGGTGCATCACTGGCACTGTTTAACAAAGGAAAGGAAATTTACGCTATAGAAGGATACTGTAAAACATGCCATCAGGCAGATGGTAAAGGTCTTCCGGATTCAGGCTTCCCTCCTCTTGCCGGCTCCGCCTGGGTAACAGGAAACGATGAACGGCTCATTAAACTGGTGATGAAAGGAATATTAGGCCCGATAGAAGTAAACAATAAAACGTACCCGGGCCAGGTGCCCATGACACCGTTTGGCGGGCTGCTGAAAGATGAAGAGATTGCCGCCGTGTTAACCTACGTCAGAAACTCGTTCGGCAACAAAGGGGCGCCTGTTTCCCCGGATAAAGTAAAACAGGTAAGAAAAACCATAGAAAGCAAGAAAGATTTCTATTCTGC
>NZ_DATMTE010000437.1:0-7577 GCF_035564935.1 Chitinophaga sp.
GGGCCAATGTTCTGGTCAACAGCCGACAGATCTACGAACTTCGTGAAGAAAGGAGGCAATGTACCTCCGGCCGGTGAAGGATAATTGATCTTAATACCCCATTGTTTACGCTGATCGCCGGCAGGATAGCTATCAATAAACCAGGTCGCCGGCAGCAGCATGGGCAGATAGCCGGGAGAAGGACAGGCATAACCATGCATTGGTCCGCCGGATCTGCCGGGAATGTATTGCTTTTCCCAGATAGATTCGGAGGTATAAGCTACGTTATGAAAAACATCGGCATAGTTATCTTTCAGGCTGAATTTACCGGAGGAGATCACTGCCAGTGCCATATCACGCGCTTTTGCATAGTTTTCTGTTTTGCGAAGCGGGTTACCCGTCATGGCCAGGTAAACTTTTGCCAGGGTAGCAGTGGCTACCAATTTGTATACACGGCCCTGTTGCGGTGCTGCTTCCGGCAGATTAGCAGCGGCGAAATCCAGGTCGGCTAACAGTTGCGCATATACGTCGGCCTGTGGTGTACGGGGCAGTTGCACATCTTTATAGTTGGTGGCTGCTTTTAAAGGCATGGGCACATCTCCGAACATCTGCACCAGGTAGAAAAAGGCATAGCCTCTTAAAAAGCGGGCTTCTGCAGTGAGCTGCGTTTTCTTTGCATCACTGAGAGGCGCTGCCGGCAATTGTTCCAGGATGAAGTTAGCGTTTTTGATCATACCATACGGCTTACTCCAGGCGGTACCGGATGCATAAAAGTTGGCAGACGGCTGGTTCTGGTAGATGGGCAACACCTGTTCGCCGGGTTGTGGTGTGCCGTATATATCAGAGAACATATCGTTCAGTTCGGGCACATATAAGGGCAGGTCGCTGTATACACCAATTACAGCCGATTCATAACTTTCGGGGTTGGTAAAAAACGTACCCGGGCTGATAGAAGATTGCGGATGTTCTTCCAATGTTTTCTTACAGGAAGAAAATAAAAATAAAGCGCCGCATATAATGACAAAGTATAAAAAGCAGGATTTCATCTCTCCACATTTTAATGTTAAAAATTAACTTTAGCACCTACCGTAATAGATTTGGTGGAAGGGTAGTTACCCCTGTCCCAACCATTCACTGTTGGAACCGCCCATGATACTTCCGGATCATAGCCTGAGTAATTGGTGAGCGTTAACCAGTTTTGCGCGCTCACATATACCCGTATGCCGGATAATTTTGCGAATGATAACTGTTTGGCGGAAAAGGTATAACCAATGGTGATATCCCTGAGCCGCAGGTAGGAGCCATCTTCCACCCATAAGGTATTGGCATAGTCACGGATGGAGTTGCCGCTGTTCGCTGAAGGTTTATCAATGGTATTGCTGGTACCCGGCCCCTGCCACCTGTTATCGAATGCAGCTTTGGTAGGCGTCCATTTCCCATTCATGATGATATTGTACTTCCTGAATTCGTTTACAATATCATTGCCATAGGAACCTACCAATAATATAGAGAGATCAAAATTCCTATAAGTGAAATTATTGTTGAAGCCGAAGGTGAACTTAGGTTCCAGGTGAGATATCACGGTGCGGTCGTCCTGGTCGTTTACGGTACCTTTTCCGTCCCAGTTTTTAAACTTGTAGTCGCCTGCATGTTTGGAGGGTTCTCCGTTGGCAATGGCTTCCTGGTCGGTTTGATACACGCCTTCCACGGTATAGCCATACAGTTGCATCATCGATTGTCCTACAATGGTAGGAAACCAGTTGCCGCCGGCGCCTATTTCCTTGTAGGTGATCTTATTGCCCTGTGCATCTACGCCAAGGTCCAGCACTTCCGTGCGGTTCCTGGTAAAGGTGAGCGCTGATTCCCAGGTGAAAGCGCCGCGGATATTTTCTGTATTCAGCTGAAATTCAAAACCCCTGTTTTCAATAGCGCCTACATTCTGAATAACGGAGCTGTAGCCACTGGAGGAAGGCAGACTTACCGACAGTAATAAATCGTTGGTGCGTTTACGGTAGTAATCGGCAGTAAGCACAATTCTATCGCCCAGCATGCCGAAATCAAAGCCGGCATCCAGTTGTTTGGTGGTTTCCCATTTCAGTCCCGGGTTGGCTAACGAGGAAGGAATAAATCCATTGTATTGGGTATTATTCAACACTACTGCCGTGGCGCTCATCGTGGCCAGTGTTTGATATGGATTAATGGCCTGGTTACCGGCAGTACCATAACTGAGACGGAGTTTCAGGTTGGATACGGTTTTGCTGTTACGCAGAAAATCTTCGCGTGATACATTCCATGCCAGTGCAGCGGAGGGGAAGAAGGCGAATTTGTTTTCCCCGCCAAACTTGGATGCACCATCATAACGACCCGTAACGGTGGCATAGTATTTTCCCTTGTAATTGTAATTGATCCTGCCGAGGTAAGATACCAGTTTATAATCGCTGTAACCGCTGGAAGGCTGCGCCGGCACTGCTGCTGCGCCGATGTTATTATTCTTGTAAAGATCGGAAATAAAGCCTTTGGCATCGCCGGTGGCGGTGACTTCACTGTTGCTTTGCTGGTAGGTGATACCGCCCACCGCATCCAGTGTATGTTCACCAAAGGTTTTGTTATAGCTCAGGGTATTTTCATTGATGAAGGTGAGGTTGTTGTTAAATGTTCTGTGCGCAATACCCGATACCGGGTTGCCGTCTTTATCCGTACTGCGGCCAATGGTAATAGTGCCGGGTGCATAATAATCATCTTTGCTATCGTTCTTATCAATACCGGCGGAGAGTTTCAGTACCAGCCCGGGTACAATTTTATAATTGAGCGCTACATTACCGATAATGCGCATAGCGTTACTCGGTTGGTATAATTCTTTGGAGATGCCTACCGGGTTGCTTTCTCCCCAGGGTACGCCGGTAAAGCGGGTGTATGAACCATCCGGATTGTACACCGGCTGCGTGGGAGGTATCACCATGGTGGTCCATGGAACGCCGCCGCCGCCTTCCGCCCCCTGGTATTGGGCCTGGGAGTACTTCGACTGTTGCAGTGATAAGTTAGAGGTAACATTAAAATGTTCTGATAACTGCTGATCCAGGTTTACGCGGAAGGAGAATCTTTTGAAAGAAGAATTTTCGATGATACCATCCTGGTTGAAATAACCAAAGGAGGTAAAGTATTTGGTAGTTTCGCTGCCGCCGGATACAGATATGTTATGATCCTGCACGGGGGCTTTGCGGTATACAAGATTTTGCCAGTCGTTTCCCCTGCTGCTTAGAGAGTCTATCTGCGCATTGGTCCATGGTAGGGGGGTACCATCGTTTTTGGCGACTTCATTCTGCAGAGTAGCAAATTCGCGTGCGTTCACGAGATCAATTTTTTTACGGAGTTGCTGTTGTCCGTAGTACCCGCTGTAAGCCACCCTGGCTTTTCCTGTTTTGCCTCTTTTGGTAGTGATCATCACCACGCCATTGGCGCCCCTGGAGCCATAAATAGCGGTGGCGGATGCGTCTTTCAGTACTTCCATTCTTTCAATATCATCGGGGTTTAGCTGGGCAGTGAGGCCATCGAGCGGAAGGCCGTCCACCACATAAAGCGGGTTGCTGCTGGCGCCGATAGAGGTGGTTCCCCTGATCTTGATCCGCATAAATTCGCCGGGCTGTCCGGAGGCCTGGTTTACCTGTACACCAGCTACGCGGCCCTGCAGCGCCTGTGAAATGTTCGACACGGCATTTACCTGGGTGATCTGGCCGGAGGTAACGGAACCTACCGCCCCTGTGAGGTCTGATTTTTTAGTGGCGCCGTATCCCACCACCACAATATCATTGAGTGAGCTGGAAGAAGGAACGAGTGTAATTACCAGGTTACTGATATCTTTATTGAGATCGATCTTCTGCTCATAGGTAGAGAAGCCTACAAAGCTCACGCGCAGGGTATAATTGCCGGGTGTGACACCGTTGATAGAAAACGCGCCTTTGGCATCAGACAGGGCGCCCTTGTTGCCCGGCAGCAGTACTACCGTAGCGTTTTCCACGGGTTGGCCTTTATCGTCCAGTATGGATCCGTTCAGCGTTTGTAACAGCATGGGGGCGCTGTTTCCGGGCGCCGGAGGAGCAGCTGGTTTTTCCTTTACCACGATGATCCTGTTACGTATTTCGCAGGTAAAGGGCTGGCCGTTTGCAATCACGCGAAGGGCATCTGCCAGCGGCATATTTTTTATATCCAGCTCCAGGGGATGTGCTTTTTTTACCAGGGCGGCATCAAATACAAAGGCGTACCCGGTTTGTTCCCGGATATGATCAAATACCTGTTCAACAGGGATCTGGTGGCCTTTCAGGGTAACCGCCTGGGCGAATGTTTTAGCGCTTACCTGAAGAAATGTTAGTAAAAGCAGACAGGAAGTCAGTTTCATAACCAGGAATATTTGTGTGCGCCGCTTCTCAGCACACAGTGGAATTTTGATAATGGAGTGTTGTTCCATAATTTTGTACAGTTTGGATGCTTAAAGTTTCTGTTGGTCAATATGTGTGGCTGCGAAACAGGGGATCCGGATATTCGCCGGAAGTGTTGCAAGCGCTTCCGGTTTTTTCGTTTCCCCCGGGAACTACATCATGTTTTCATACGTGTTGGCGGTTTAGCTGGTAAATGATCAGGAATTTATAATGGTTGTACGGTGATTATTCTGCCTTTCATGTCGAAATGTACTTTGCCGGTGGCCTGCAGGGCATCCAGCAGTACGCAGATGTCTTCTGTTTTGGGAATAAGGCCGGAGAGCTTTACCTGGCTGGCATCTCCCTTATAGGCCACTTCCACATCATACCACCTGCATAGCTGGCGCATAATATCTTTGATACCGGCTTCGCGGAAGCGGAACTCCCCGTTTTTCCAGGCGAGGATCTCTTTAAAATCGGCTGTTCCCAGTTTGAAGCGGGATTGCCCGTTAGGCAGGTTGGCACGCTGGCCGGGTTTTATCATTACACTGTCGGCCCCATTGGAGGCTGCTACCGATCCTTCGAGCAGGGAGGTGCTTACGGCTGCTTCATCATTATAGGCCATGATATTGAATTTGGTGCCTAATACCCTGACCTTCATTTCATCCCGGTGCTGATAGCCGGCCACTTTCACGATAAATGGCATTTTGCGGCCGTTTCCGGCGATGGATGGCCTTACTTCAAAATACCCTTCGCCGGCAAGACTAACCTCCCGTACCGGGCCTGTAAATGCCGTAGGAAAGCGAAGGGAGGAGGCGGCATTGAGCCATACATCCGTTCCATCGGGGAGGGTAATGCGGTATTGGCCGCCACGGGGAGTAGTGATGGTATTCCAGGATACCGCGGCGCCGTTACTGCCGGATGCCTGGTAAGTAAGGGCGCCGTTATTGAGCTTAATTACTTTGGTATTGCCCTGCCGGCTGAGTAATCCGTTGTCTGCATTGTCGAGCAGGATGGTATCGCCATTGGCCAGGGTAAGTACGGCCTTATTACCGCCGGGGATCACTTTCCCCGGAGTGGTATTGTTTTGGGCTATCTGTTTTGCGGTTGTGCGCTTTCTCATTTCCAGGAAAAACCAGGTAGCTCCGGCCATGCCTATCATTACCAGGATGGCCGCCGCCAGGCGGGTAGCTGTAAAAAAGCCACGGGAAGGCAGTGCCGGAGCGTTTTCGTGAATGGTTTGCTGCAGCCGCAGGTGAATGCGGTCGCGTATTTTTTCGCGGAGCGCCTGCTCGCCGGCTGGTATCTCAATGAGATCATCCGGTAAGCTATAGTACCATTTATTCACCAGCTGTTGCTCTTCAGGAGTGGCGTTGCCTGCCAGGTAATGGTTGATGGCTTCTTGTAATTCCTGCATAAATATCCAGGTGATAATATACCTGCCAGTATATAAGTGAGCCGGGAAACAGAAATTACCTATGCATCTTCAAAAAAATTAAAAAAAGATAGAGAAGAAGGAGTGGAGGATATGTTTCATCTTCAGCCGGAGATGCTGGATGGCCTTATTCAGCTGGTTATCTACCGTTTTGGGACTGATGCCCAGGTGTTGGGCAATTTCCCTTGCACTCATCCCGTTTTGCCTGCTGTAGCGGAAAACCACCCGGCATTTTTCCGGGAGGTTGTCCACTTCTTCATGAATGAGCTGGAGGAGATGCCGGTAATGCAACCTGTTTTCGAGGGAAGCATCGCAGGGATCACCAATGGATTGCCGGTATTTATCGCGGTATTCCTTTTTCCTGAAATGTGCGATGGTCATATATTTCACGGCAGCAGCCAGGTAGTTTTTCAGATCGGATGCCTGTAGCTGCTGCCGGTTGCGCCATATACTGGCAAATACGTCGTGTACAATATCTTCCGCCGCAGGCAGGTCTTTAAGGCGGTTGTATGCCATACCCAGCAACAACTCCCAGTAACGGTGATACAAAGCTGTAAATGCAGCTTCATTGTTCTCCGCTATCATAGATACCAGTTCTCCGTCACTCAGCGTTTGCACCCCACTTGACATACCGCTAATAATTATACATGAAAAATACCTGCCCTGAAAAAGTTGCTTTGGTTGTTTATTATGCTTCGATTCCCGAAATTCAGGTAGAAGGTAGGTATTCGTTGCGGTAAAAGAATGAAGTTGATAAAAAAATATTGATAAAAAGGAAAATTATATCGGAGATAAGACAGCCTGCCATAAAGCGTATTAACGCCACTCCATAATATCGTTGCAAAGTTCCCAGGTGCTCTCGCTGTCTCTTAATTTTATCTGTGTCACGCGGTTATCCGCGCCGTCGTTTACATTATATTGTTGCCCGTCTGCCGGGATAATAGTGAGCTGCCACCGTTCTATGGCATTGTTTTCACCCACATAATCGGTGCCGATCAGCAGGTGTTTCCCATCGGGTGAAAATACAGGATAGCCTTCTTCCTCGTTGCTGCTTGTTACCTGTTTCATATCGCTGCCGTCTGCATTCATGAGCCAGATATGCTTCCCGCCGGCAAAGGCAATTTTGCTGCCGTCGTTGCTCACGGCTACGTGGTTCCAGTCGCTGAAATTGAGCGTGGCCACCACATCCCCATAGGTATAGCTGTTGTTCAGCCGGTAAATAACATTTCCAACGGTGCAGAGAATACTTTTATCCGGCATCCAGCAAATATGTCCTTTTACCTTTTTTCCGCCAATGGTTACTACTTCTGTTATCAATTTTCCCTGCATATCCAGTATTAACAATCCTCTGTCGAAGGTAGGCTCCACTGCAATAAGGCTCATATCCGGCGAAAATAACGGTTGTGTAAAGCTGCTCAGTTCTGTTCCCTTTTTCTTAAACTCGGAAATGGTTTGGCCATTGGCCATGTTAATGATGCGGTATATTTCCCCGTCATAATCATTGGGATCTCCAACGGATTGGATCATTTTACTGCCATCGCGGCTGATATCCCATGCGTGCCGGTCGGCATCATAGGCAAGCGCTTTTGACCTTACGCCGCTGCCGAGGTCCAGTTTATAGGTGATAGCCAGCCCGGCGCCTTCGGACCAGTCGTAATAGATGCTGCCTGCACCAAAATGGTTACTGCCGCCACCGGGGCCATCGCCATCTTTTTTACTGCAGGAGGTAAACAGCAGCATAATAACTGCTG
>NZ_DATMTE010000438.1:0-17056 GCF_035564935.1 Chitinophaga sp.
TAATCAGTTTAATCCTGAGTCAGACAACATCCGCTCCGGCGCCGAAGGCGCCAGCCTTAATTAAGCACCAACTCCACCACGGGGATCTCCACATTAGGCTGCTTCTCCGGCAGGCTCAACACCACATCGTCCCCGTCGGCAGTGAACTTCACTTCTGAATTGTCGTGCAGCAGCTGCGCGTATTTAACGCGGCCTTTATATCCCGGTAATGATAGTTTACTGGTATACTCCAGTAAGTGTACATAAAGCCTTTTGGTGTTGGGATTATAAGTAAGCATCGTGTTTTTCGGTGTGGTGAAATGATCCGGTGCATAGGTGCAGCCGTAAATGGATTCGCTGTTGCCTTTCATCCATTCGCCTATATTGCCGAGGGCATTTTGTGCGCGGTAGTCGAATAAGCCGCGGGCCGTGGGGCCTACATTCAGGATGAGGTTACCGCCGCCGCTTACGGAACCTATCAGCAGTTCCAGCAGCTGGTGTGTGCTTTTCCAGGAGTTTTCATCGCGGTAGTAGCCCCAGGAGCCGGAAAAGGTTTGGCAGGTTTCCCATGTTTTGCCGCGGTACTGTGCCAGCTCTTCCACTTTCACCTGTTCGGGGGTGAGGAAGTCGGCGCCGTCTTCGTATTCTTCCAGGTTGAGGCGGTTGTCTACAATGATGCCGGGTTGCAGTTTGCGGATCATTTTCAGCAGGTTCACGGCGTCCCAGTCGTCTTTACCTTTACCGTTTTTACCGGGATAGGAGAAGTCGAGCCAGAGGATATCTATTTTGCCGTATTGGGTAAGCAGTTCCGTGATCTGGTTGCGGAGATACTGCCGGTACTTGTTCATGTCCTTACCTTTATTAAGGCGGGCATAGGTGCTGTCGGCGCCATTGTCCACACGTTGGGGGTGTACCCCGTCGATAGTGAAATCCGGGTGGTGCCAGTCGATCAAAGAATAATAGAACCCTACCCTGATGCCTTCCGCGCGGAAGGCGTTAACGAATTGCCGCACCAGGTCGCGGTGGGCAGGAGTGTTGGTGGCTTTGTAGTCGGTGTACTTACTGTCGAACAGGCAAAACCCTTCATGGTGTTTGGTGGTAAGTACCGCATACTTCATACCGGCCGCCTTTGCCTGTTTGGCCCATGATGCAGGATCAAACTGGTTGGGGTTAAACAGGTCGAAATAGTTTTGGTATTGCGCGTTGGTAAGGCGTTCATTATGCTTCACCCATTCGTGGCGGGCGGGTAGTGCATACAGGCCCCAGTGGATGAACATACCGAAGCGGTCATGTGTCCACCAGGCCATGCGTTTTTCCTTCTGGGCAAGTGTTTCATTGCTTATCTTTTTTTTCTCCTGCGCCAGCAGTGTAATAACGGGGCTGCATAAAAGCAGGATGATCCCTAATTTCCTGAGTTGTTTGTTCATGGTATGAATTGCTATTTATCTCTGATCAATAATACTTTGCTGATGCGGATGGTTTGTTGTGAAGGATTGGACAGCGTGCCGGTAAACCCAACGGTAACGGTGGTTGGCGCTGTGAGTATGAAAGCGGCAGACGCGTATTTATTATTGTTGTTCACAAACCTGGCCGCGCCCAGGGAAGTATTTACCTGGTCTATATCTGGCAGGGTGTTGCCTGCTGCTACCAGCAGCCAGGTATTTTCAAGGGTGTTATCAATATTGGAGGCTTCCGCTTCAAAGCGGTATTCTCCTGCGGGAAGGGTAAAGGTCTGGTAGATTTTACCGTTGGTGATAGGGCCGTTGTCCCAGATCCAGAGGGTTAGCCTGCCGGCGCCGTCTATATTATCGTAGGTGCCGTTCCTTTCTGCTTCGGCGTTGTATTGCCAGTCTTTCACCTGTCCGAAGCGGCCGCCAAACGGTTTATTGTTATCCAGTGCAAACGGTGCGCCCGGATTACGTATATACGTTTGCGTGATATCTTCTTTTACCGCTTTTGTTTCAAAGGGCGTATAGAAAGTATCTACGGCTTGTTTATCGGGTTGGTATAAAGTGCGGTAGCGGAAGCTGCTCATAGATAAATAATTGGCGAGTACGGTTACCTGGGCTTCCGGTTCTGCGGTAATGATGGTATCGTGGGCTACCTGGTCGCTGGTGGTGTATTGCAGTTGCATACCAATAATACCGCCGCTGGTATCGATGTTGGCCCAGCTTATTTCTGCCTGGCCTTCTTTCATTTCGGCGTTGCTGAAGGCCCTGGTGAGCAGGGCATCTTCATACAAACTACCGTATACAAAACCGGTAGCTTCAGAGCGAACGGAAGTATTGCCGTCGCGGTCAAAGTTGTATACTTCGAAAGTATATGCCCTTTCTTCCAGGTTGGGGATCACGTAGCGGATGGTATCTACACCGCTGGTACGTTTAATATCCAGCATGGCGGAGTCTTTACGGTTGTTCCAGTAAATTTTGGCGCGGCTGATCTTCGGATCGGAGATGAGTAACCACGATAGCTGCACGCGGTTGCGGCCGGCGTGTACCACGAGGGAATCGGCTTTACCGGTATAGAGTATTTCGCCGTTGCCCAGGTATTTTTTATAGTCGCTTTGTTTGGTGCAGGCGCTGATGAGCAGTACGCCGGCAAGTATCATATAAGGAAGGATGCGCATAGCATTTTTTTTTAGGTAGATGATCATCATTTGTCGTTACCCCAGAACTTCATTTCCTGGATGTTGGCAGCGTACCCGCCGTCGGTCCAGGTGCGGAGTATTTTTATACGGATATACCTTACGCGTGGTGCGTCCAGTGGCACGGTCATTTGTTCACCGGCAATGCTGGCATCTATGTCGTCCTGTGTTTTTTGTCCTACGGGCAGGCCGGAAGGCTTTATCACGGTATGTTCCACCAGGCGGGTCCAGCTATCCCAGCTGCCATCGGAAGCGGGATTGGTGGAGCCCCATATTTCAAACTTGCGCACATTGTTCTGTAAATAGATCCATTCATTGGGGCGTTGCCACAATGTAATGCGGCTTAGCTGCGCCGTAACGCCAAGGTCGAAGGTGATGGACATGGGCATGCCATCCAGCTTATCTGCCGAGTGCCACAGCGTTCCGTTCCAGAGATTGGGAATAGGCAGCCCCCAGCCATAATCCACATCTCCCGGTAATTTCACTTCTTTAAAATTCGCTTTATCCAGCAGTTTTTCAAAGATGGGTACCAGTTCCTGTATAATGGTATCCGACTGGTTGCCCCAGCGGTCGCGCACATAAAAACCGAATTTTCTTTTTTCCGCTGCAAAGCCCCTGATGGAATAGTTCCCGCTTTGCAGTTTGGTGTAATGCACATCCGAAGAACCGAATACGCCGGCAGAGTCGTTGGTGAGCGTAACGATAGCGATATCTGCTTTGGTATCGTTTTTAAAACTGATATTGATCCCGCCGAAGTCCGCTTTTATTTCCAGCGATTTCCGCACGTTCAGCATGGGGGGCGACAATGGTTTAATATGCGTGGTGACCGGCTCGGAGGCTGTTTCATTGCGGCTCACCACGTACAAGGCAATTTCATGGGTGGCGGTATCGCCAAAGCCATCTACCACCAGGAAGTTATTATAGTAAGATGATCTTATTTCGCGTTGCTCTCCCGGCCGTATATTGTACACGGCCTTCACGTAAAGGATATCCTTATTATCCGGAAGGCTGTAGGTGATCTTAGCAGCGCCGGGCATATTGGTTACATTGAGATTGGTGACCATACCCGGTTTTTCGCCGGAAGAATTTACCGGCTGATGGGTTTCTTTTTTGCAGGCAGCTGTCATTAACAGGCAGGCGAGCGGCAGTATATATTTATGAGCGTTCATATTGTATACAGTTTAAGTAAATTGAAATGATCACCATCCGAAGCCCTGCACCAGTTTGGGATTGTTCAGCAGGTCCCAGCTTTCAATGGGCCAGAGGTAGTTGCGGGTCTGGAACGTTTGCCGGTACAGTGTTCTCACGCGGTAGTAGAACACGGGGTCCGACTGGTCCACATCCCAACCCGTAACGGGTTTATTCAGTTCTTCCATGCATTTTTTCCAGCGGCGCAGGTCCCAGAAGCGGGCGCCTTCCATAGCCAGTTCTATCAGCCTTTCCTGTTGAATGATCTGCCGGAAGCCTTCTTTGGTCTGGAACTTGGCTGGTTGCCGGGAATAGGCCGTCCAGGCCGCCTGTACGCCTTTCAGGCCGGCGCGGTCCCTCACTTTATCGATGTAGGTAAATGCCTCCGGCTGCGGACCGGCATCTTCATTTATTGCTTCTGCGTACAACAGGTACAGGTCTGCGAGCCGCATTTCCGGCCAGGGATGGTTTTCTATGAACAAGCCTTGTCCTTCCAGGATCTCATTTTTCCAGTTCACCAGTTTCTTGGCAAAGTAGCCGGTGGTGTTATTATCATAAATGTTTTTGCGTGTTTGCCATTGGCCTGCTTTGGATTCTATGTGAAAGGTTTTCTTTTGCATCATCCACATGGCGCCATCGAAGGCCAGGTCTGCATAAAAACGGGGTTCGCGGTTGAAGTGCATGGCCGCAGTAGTATATCCTTCCTGGATCAGTTCTCCTTCTGCTTTTACGGCGGTTCTCAGTTTAAGGCGACCGGCATAATCAAACGTTTTATCTTCGTTCATAGGCACGCCTTTGTCCGTATAAAACTGTTCTGCAATTTTCATGGTGGGCGCCAGGCTGCCTAATACCGACTCATTGCCTATACGCGCAGGATCGAGGCGGGGCATGGCCTGCCGCTGCATTTCGTAGGTGCTGCCGGTAGGGTTGGCCCAGATGATCTCAGGGTTCCATTGTTCACAAAGACTATTACGTATCGACATTTGCCTGGTCAGTGTATCCGACAACGTTACCCCCAGCTGGCTGAAGGTATAGAGGAGGTTGCCTGTGGCTTCGCATTCTTCAATAGCTGCTTTACAGGCATCGGCGGCCGCTTTCCACTTGGCGGCGTTGTAGGTGGTATTGAAAAGCGGGCTGCCGTCCGCATTTTTGAAGGCTATGTAATCGGTATTGCCGTTGAACAGCGGGCTGGCAGCGGTTACCAGCACCCTTGCTTTAATAGCCATGGCAATGGGTTTGGTAATGCGTCCCAGTTCCGTGGAGCGATCGGCAATGATCTCTGGCAAACCGGTGGCAGCGGTATCCAGCAAATGTGCAATATAGTTAAACACAGTATCCACATGTTCCCGGGGTACTTTGGTGGCTTCCGCCGTGCTGGAAATGGGCAGGTTGTAACGGATCACCGGGATAGGGCCGTACTGGCGCAACAGCAGCCAGTGGTAGTAAGCTTTGAGAAAAATCACTTCCGCACTCCAGCGGTCTTTTTCCGGTTGGCGCATGTCTACCACCTTATGAATATTTTCCAGGAAAATATTGCAATCGCGCAGCGCCTTGTAATACTGGCTCCAGTTAGCCATATACACATTGTTGGCGCTCTGGAATCCCTGCGCTATCTGCCAGGGTGTTTCGCTGGTGCTGTAGGGGCGCACCATCCAGAACTCATCGCCGGCTACCAGTGCGGGATTGAAGGAAAGATCCGCACTGTAGGGAAGATAGGAGTAGCAGGTGAACAGGTACTTCTCTGCTTCTGCACGCATGGTGAAGGCATTATCAATAGTAGCTACGTTGTCCGGTACCACATCCAGGAATTTCTTACAGGAGGCAGCGGAAAGTAATAGTACGCATAGCCCGCAATATTGCAGGAAGCGGCGTTTAAGATATGTAGTGGTATGTTTCATTTTTTGCATCATTAAACGGTGAATCAAAGTCCCAGTGTTATACCCATATTAATTACCCTTTGTACAGGGTAGCCTAACCCGTTGCCGCCCATTTCCACGTCCCAGGTTTTAAATTTGCTGAGCGCAAAAAGATTGGAGGCATTGGCGTAGATGCGTGCGTTGGTCATGTGTACGCGGTCCAGCAGGCTTTTGGGAAAAGTATATCCCATTTCGAGCGACTTTAACCTTAGAAAATCACCGTTGCGCATCCACCAGGTGGAGGTTTGGTTATTGTTGTTCACGAAGTAATCGCTCAGGCGGGGCCACATGGCGTACAGGTTGCGGTTACTTTCGCTCCAGTGGTCGTCGGCAATGGCTTGTAACAGGCCGTGTTGGCCGCCGCCGTTAAGCACAAAAGGCGATATTTCGTAGGAGCTGATCCAGAAGGAGGAACGTGCAGAGCCCTGGAAAAAGAAGCTCAGGTCGAACTGTTTGTAACCAAAAGAAAACCCGAACCCGTAAGTGATTTCCGGCGTTGTAGGCAGGCCAATGGGCACGGCATCGGAAGCGTTGATCTGCCCGTCGCCGTTTACATCATGGTATTTGATATCGCCGCCCATTACTGCCTGTCCCCAGTTCTGGTAAGCGGAATTAGCTACTTCCTGTTCATCTACAAATAATCTTTCTGCTATATAACCCCAGGTTTGTGAAAGGGAATGCCCTACGCGGGAGCGGTAGGCTTCGGGATAAATGGGTTCTTCATTTACCAGCAGTTTACTGGTAGCGTAGGTGAAGTTGCCGCGGAACTGTACAAAGGAGTTGTTGTTAAAACTTTTCGTATAGTCGATGGCGAGATCCACGCCTTTACCGGAGGCTTCGCCCACATTGGCCTGGGTAGCGGCATTCAGCCCCATGGTGGTGGGAATGGTGCTGCGTGTCATCAGGATGTTGGTACGGTGTTCCTGGTATACATCCAGTACAATGTTCATCGCATTGAACAGGCCCAGTTCCATTCCCAGGTTTGTTTTGTAGGATTTTTCCCAGGTGATGTCACGGTTCTCATAACGGTTCACAGATACACCGGGGCGGGAGTAGCTTTTTCTTTCCCCGAATACGGCGCCTTTGCTGATGTCGTTCATATTCACATCGGAGAGATAGAAGAAGCGGTCGTTTTCATTACCTATCTGGTCGTTGCCCACGAGGCCGTAAGTAGCGCGGAGTTTCAGTTTATCTATTGTACGGGTGAGTGGTTTGAAAAAGGCTTCGTTCTGCAGGTTCCAGGCAATACCGGCGGAAGGGAAAAAGCCGAAGCGGTGGTTGCTGGCAAATCTTTCTGAGCCGTTGTAACCGAAGTTAAACTCAGCCAGGTAGCGGCTATCGTAATCGTATGTGAACCTGCCGGATACGCCCTGGTTGCGGTGGGGCAGGGAGGTTTGCAAGGTGCCTGCATTCGCAGTGAGGTAGTTACGTACCAGGCCAATGAGCATACCGGACACGTTGTGTACTTTATTGAACTGCTGGTTGTAGTTCACCGCTGCTTCCATATATGCCGTGGTGTTCAGCACTTTATTACCGGGCTCATAGCCCAGGTATTCCGTACCGTTGGTATTGAGCGAAGTAAGCGTAGGTGTTTTGGTGAACTGGTCGTATTTCATGGTGTAGAAGTAGGGGGTATAACGGCGCGTTACATCGAAGTAGGAGTAGCGTTCCGTGTAGCCCATCAGGCGGGCGGTAAGACCAGGCAGCAGGAATTTAAAATCCTGCTTCAGTTCCACCTGTACCAGCAGGGTAGAGGTATTGTATTGCTGGTAACCCGACACAGAGTTGGCATAAGGATTATTATAAAGGTTGCCGCCATCGCCGGGCAGGCTGTTAAAGCCTGGCTTTACGGCGTTACCAAACAATGGATGTTTCAGTTCAGGTGCATAGCTGGCGGGATATACCGCGGGGAACATCACCGGGTTGGCCCATACTGTTTGTGAAAAGAGGCCGGCGCCGCCGCCTACAGGGCCGTTGTAATCGTCGAACTGCCCGTAGGTGCGCACAATAGCCTGTGAAGTAGGGGTGAGGTTGATGTTTACGTTGGAACGCAGCGAATAATTTTTTAGTTTGATGTTGCTGTTGAAGTTGTTCCGCTGGTCGATGTTCAGTACGCCGTTGTCTACATTATAAGTACCTGCAATATAGAACTGCGCTACTTTTCCGCCGCCTTTCAGGTTGAAGTTGGTGCGCTGGTTCACGGTGTAGTCTTTGATCAGTTGTGCTATCCAGTTGTTGTTTGGATACAGCAGGGGGTCATCGCCGGCGGCGGTATGATCAATTTTAGATTGGGAATATTGTACATCCTGCAAAGGAAAACGGGTAAGCACCGCTTCATTTGCCAGCTTCATGTAAGTAATGTTATCGGCAAATTTGAAATTGCGGGTATTGCTGGAAATAGAGTTTTCGAAGCGCGCATTGAAAGATGTTTTTGCTTCCACGCCGGATTTAGTTGTTACGAGCACCACGCCATTGGCGCCCCTGGCGCCATAGAGAGATGATGCGGTAGCATCTTTCAAAATAGAAAACCCGGCTATATCATCCGGTTGCAGGCGGGCCAGGTCATTAGTGCTGGATTCCATCCCATCAATCAATATCAGCGGATCTACCTTACCGGTACCAAAAGTGGTAATACCACGTATGAAGAAACTGGCATTATCCCTGCCGGGCTCCCCGCTGCGCTGGTAAGATATAACGCCGGAAAGGCGGCCGGCCAGCATAGTAGTAAGATTACTGGTAGGGCCTTTCAGTTCTTTGGGATTGATACTGGTAACGGCGCTCACCATGCTTGTTTTCTTTTGTGTACCATAGGCTACCACCACTACTTCCCCTACATCCGATACTTTTTGCTGCATGGTTATTTTAAGCAGCTTATCGTTCTTTATTTGTACGGCCACCGGCTGCATGCCCACCATAGTAAATAGAAGGCTGTCGCCAATATTGGCTTCAATAGTGAAAATACCCAGTTCATCGGTGAGGGCGTTGGTATGCGATGTTTTATTCACCACCGTAACGCCTACCATGGGCGTACCGCTGCTTTCCGTTACCTGTCCTTTTATTTTTATGCGTACGGCTGTCGTGGAGGCGGTAGTGACGGGGAGTATTTTCCTTTTAAGGACAATTGTTTTTTTAACGATGGTCCAGGTAAGTGGCTGATCCCTGAACACTTCTTCCAGCAGCTGTTCCAGCGATACGTTTTCCTGTGAAACGCTTACCGGTTTGGCATTGTCTACCATCTGCAGGTCGAACACAAATACATAACCGGTTTGTTTGCGGATAGATTTAATGACCTCCATCAGCGGGGCTGCTTTTACGTGCAGGGTTACCGGCTGCGCATACCCGGTGGCACGGGCCTGTAGCAGGGTGGATAGCAACAGTAAGAAGGTGAGTTTCATAAAGCATAATAGTTTTTGGTTTGATGAAACATGCCACCGGTTACGGCGGACTTGCTGAAAAGCTTGCATCATTTTTTACTGCGATTTAGCATGTTAATTAAGGTTGATGACGGTACATAAAGGCATAGCTGCGCCGGAGCGTGCAGGCCGCTAAAGGTTATTCACTGTCCGTAAGTAGTGCTGAGCGTTGTTAAGCTGTAATTGATTTTGGCTGATGTCTGTTTTTCTTCATAACTAAAAAATACGCGTGGTTTTTTATGGACTTACTGTAATTGTTTTATCATCGATGTTGAAATGGATGCTACCGGTTAATTCCAATGTGTGTAAAATATCTTTAAGACTATCCTGCCGGGAAAATGTAGCGGCAAAGGCTTTGTTGGTTAATTCTCCTTCATAAATAAATTGCACATCATACCAGCGGGCCAGTTCGCGCATAATGCTTTTGATGTTGCCGTTAAATTCAAAGCGGCCCTCTTTCCATGCCACAGCGGCGTCCACATCGGCGTTGCTGATGCTGATCCCTTTGTGTTCCCGGTTTACCAACGCCTGCTGGCCCGGTTTCATGAGCCGCACCGTGTTTCCGCTGATCACGTTCACGGCGCCTTCCAGCAGCGAAGTGCATATGTTTTGTTCTTCTTCGTAAGCCATCACATTGAAGTGGGTACCCAGTACGGCAATTTTTACAGTATTGGTTTTTACAATAAAAGGTTGACTGGCCTGTTGGGCTATTTCAAAATATACTTCTCCCTGTATGGATACTTCGCGGGTACTATCTGTAAAGGCGGTGGGGAAACGGATGGAGGAAGCTGCGTTGAGCCATGCTTTGGTACCATCCGGCAATATCACCTGGTAAGTGCCTCCTTTATTGGTATAAAGCGTATTGATGGTAGGCGTAACGGTGGTGTTACTGGCATAAGAAAGCGTGTTGCCCTGGCGGTTTACGGATACGCCGGATTGTACATCCATGGCCGTATCTTTTTGTTGTTCCAGGTCAATAACGGAGCCATCGCCGCGTACCAGGCGGGCGCGGTCATCTTTAAGTGAAGGTGCGTGGTTGCTGGCAACAGGTATATTTACCGCGGTGCTTTTTACATATATTTTATAACCTGCTACTGCAATGGCCCCGAGCACACAGGCGGCAACAGCTATGCGTTGCCATACGGGCATGGTGCGCACAGGAGCTGGTGGCGCAGCAGCAGTGCCGGTTTGCATAATGTGGCGGAGCATGTTGGCGGCAGTATCATCCGGCATGGCGCCGGTTTCTTCGTCGGCCTGCAGGAGCAATTCATCCAGCAGGTGTTTCAGTTCTTCGTCGTATGCCGGTTGTTCCATCAGGTGCATAAACTCCTGTTGTTCTTCCGGTGAGCATTGCCGGGAATAATAACGGTTAAACAGGTACCTGAATCGGGATACTGTCATGAATAGCTATTTGATTAAGGAGACTATAAAATGAAGCAGATGGGTTAGTGCGTAGAAAAATATTTTTAACTGCATACCCATAACAGGATAAGGAACGTGTTAAGGTCCATCCGGGTGAGGCAAAAAGCACGGATGGAACGCATGGCATTTGCCAGGTGCACTTTAATGGTTTCAGGGCTCAGCTGCAGGCGGTCCGCAATTTCATTTCTTTTCAGTCCCTCTTCCTTGCTGAGCTTATAGATCAGTCCCTGCTGGGGTGGAAGCTGGGCAATGGCATGTTGCAGGATCTGCTCATATTCCTTGTGGAGATGATGGGCGTCCCTTACATCATGCACCATAGCGGCGCTCAGCTCGGATTCCATCAGCTGTTCACGGGCCAGCAGTTTCAGGGAAGTGAAAATATGATTGCGCGTTGTGGTAAAAAGGTAGGCCTTGAAGTGACTGATCTCATGTAACTCATACCGCTTCATCCACATCTTCATAAAAACATCCTGTACAGTATCCTCTGCCTGCGAAGCACAATTCAACAAACGGAAAGCAATAGCGTATATGCGGTGACGGTAGTGATGGAATACCTCCGCAAAGGCATGATCATTGCCCTGAGCGAGGCTCAACAAAAGCTCCCTTTCATTGTAGGTGTTAATTTCCATACGTGGTTACAAGTACAACCAAATTACTTGATTTACAGATAGCTTGTTAACCGTAAATTAGCCGCTATTAATAGTATTTTATCCTTTAATAAATGCAGCATGGGTACCGTCTACCACATTTACTAAAAATCGTTGGGTACTGGTTACCGGCTGGTAACCACCGCCTGCTATTCCGAAATGATTTAAATTAGCGGTTTAATACTATATATAGGACGATTAAATGTGACCCGGGAATTATGGAAATGATAAATGAAGCAACATACCAGGCAGCCGCAAAGGTGTCTGCCACAATAGAAGCACATTTTAAGAAACATCTTTGTGCTGCCACGGAAAACGGGGAGGATGATCTCGCTACGGTACCGGCAGCCCGGCAGGTGGAGAAAATTATTGACGTGGCCTTCTGGGCCAGCTTACGAAAGGAAGAAGGAAACCCTATCCGTATTTCCCTGGCGTTTTTACCGCCTTCACAGGCGGGTAAGCCCTTACTGTTTGCCGAGCCGTTGCTGCTTACCCCGCAGCTGCTCACCAAACTGGCGCCGGGCGTGGAAAGGCCGGGCATCCACATTGGTGTATGGCCGGTAGGCGATGAACTGTATGTATGGGGCACTACCATAAAACTGCCTAACCTTTGTTTTGTGCTGGATGTATCCGAACCGGGACTGCTGGTGGTAAAACACCGCCGCGCTGCGGGTTTGGGCAAGTTCACCAACGTGGCTATGCTGCGGGGCGACCAGGTAAAGGTGGTGAATGAAGACAGTGGGCTGTTGCCTGATAGTCCGCCTATACTCCGTTCCCTGCTGGGGTTAACGCCTTCCTGTTTATGGAACAACGGTGTAAATGTATTGATCCAGATAGCCGTGTCTATGCGGGCGCATAAGCGTGGCGGCATACTGCTGGTAACGCCCTCCAACAGTGATGCCTGGCGGGAGTCTATCATTCATCCGCTGCAATACCCCATCAGCCCGGCTTTTTCCGGGGTGGCCGATTTGCTGCGATACGACGGCAAAAGCGTTACCGAGATCTTCTGGCAGAATGCACTGCGCCGGGAAGTGGAGAATATTACCGGCTTAACCGCGGTAGACGGCGCCACCATTGTAAACGACCAGCAGGAGCTGCTGGCCTTTGGCGCCAAAATTACCCGGGCCAAAGATGCATGGCCTATTGATAAAGTGCTGCTTACCGAACCCATTGAAGGAGGCGTGCCTGCGCTGATCCACCCATCGGCCATTGGCGGCACCCGGCATTTATCGGCTGCGCAGTTTGTGCACGACCAGCACGATTCCCACGCACTGGTAGCATCGCAGGATGGTTATTTTACGGTATTCTCCTGGTCGGATCACCAGCAGCTGGTACAGGCGCACCGCATCGATATCCTGCTGATATAACCGCTTATGCACAGATACTTCATTGTAAACAAGCCTTTTGATATGGTGTCGCAGTTTATCAGCTCGCATGATGTGCGGTTGCTGGGGGAACTGCCGTTCAATTTTCCCGAAGGCACACATGCCATAGGCCGGCTGGATAATGATTCCGAAGGATTACTGATCTTAACCACCAATAAAAAGGTAACGCGGTTATTGTTCCAGGGAATTACACCGCATGAAAGAACATACCTGGTAAAAGTAAAGGGGCATATGAGCGCTGCTACCTTACAGCGTTTAAAAGAAGGTGTGCCTATAAGTGTGGCAGATGGAGCGGAGTATATCACCACGCCCTGCCGCGTGGAAATAGTAGCGCGCCCGGAAGGATTGTTTGCTCATCCGCGGGAGCTGCCGGTGAATGCGCCGCATACCTGGCTGGAAATTACCCTCACGGAAGGGAAGTTTCACCAGGTGCGTAAAATGGTAGGGGCAGTACACCACCGCTGCCAGCGGCTCATACGGGTATCTATCGAGAACCTGTTGCTGGGCAACCTGCAACCCGGCGAGGTAAAGGAACTGCCCGAAGAGGCATTTTTCCGGCTGCTAAAAATTACCAACTACAAGGATTAATCATGATAAGCGAAGATCACATTAGTTTACTGACAGGTTTCTTACTAGGTTTGCCGATCGGACATCATGCTATAACGAATAATTTATGAAGAAGACTTTCTGGCTTGCAGGCGCTTTGTGTTTACTGCTGCAGGCAGCTTTCGCGCAATCTGCGCGCTATCCCTTAATTCCTTACCCCCAGCAGCTGGAGGCGAGAACAGGGGAGTTTGTGATCACACCAGCCACGAAGCTTGTATTACCCGCAGGTTTTTCAACCGAAACCACGCAGTTGCAGGCGTTGCTGAAACAGGCCCTGGGCAAGCCTTTGCCGGTAGCTAAACAAGCGGCAAAAGGCGCTATTGTAATGCAACAGAACCCCGCACTGGCAGGAGAGGAGGATTATACCATGGAGGTGAGCGCGCAGCAGCTGCTGATCAGCGCCCGCACCGCTACCGGTTTTTTCCGCGCTATTCAAACATTAAGGCAACTGATGCCGGCGGGTATAGAAGGAGGGCACGCATTGAAAAGTGTGGCTATCCCGGCTATGCTGGTAAAAGATCATCCCGCCTATAGCTGGCGGGGCATGCACCTGGATGTGTCCCGGCATTTCTTCTCCGTTAATTATCTCAAAAAATTCATCGACCTGCTGGCTTTATACAAAATGAATAAACTGCACCTGCACCTGACCGACGACCAGGGCTGGCGCATTGAAATAAAGAAATACCCATTGCTTACATCACAGGGCGCCTGGAGGCAATTCAACAACCAGGATTCCGTTTGTATGCAGAAGGCCAAGGATAACCCGGATATGGCTATTGACCCGCAGCACATCATTAAAAAAGATGGTAAAACCCTGTACGGTGGCTTTTATACACAGGAACAGATGAAAGATATTATCCGCTACGCGGCCGATCGCCAGGTGGAAATTATTCCTGAAATAGATATGCCCGGTCATATGATGGCCGCCATCCGTTCCTATCCTTTCCTTACCTGCAGCGAGGAAAAGGGCTGGGGCAAGAATTTCTCCACGCCTATTTGCCCTTGTAATGAGTCTACTTTTTCTTTTGCGGAAGATGTATTTACGGAGATAGCCGCTTTATTCCCTTCCAAATATATTCACCTGGGGGCCGACGAAGTAGAGAAAACCAGCTGGGCAGCATCTCCCGCCTGTGCTGAGGTAATGAAGGCCAACAACCTGAAAACTGTGGAAGAGCTGCAAAGTTATTTTGTAAAACGGATGGAGAAATTCTTCAACGCCAAAGGCAAGGTGCTTATTGGCTGGGATGAAATTCTGGAAGGGGGGATCAGTCCTACCGCGGTGCTGATGTACTGGCGCGCCTGGGTACCGGATGCGCCCATTAAAGCGGCCCGCCATGGCAACACCGTGATCATGACGCCCGGTAACCCGCTGTATTTCGATGGTGCGCCCGACCGTAATTCCATCTATAATGTATATCATTTCAACCCAATACCCAAAGGCTTAACAGACGATGAAGCAAAACATATTATAGGCGCACAGGCCAACATATGGACGGAATACATTCCTTCTGAAAAGCGGGCCGATTATATGTTCATGCCCCGCATGACCGCCCTGGCCGAAGTAACCTGGACCAACCATCCGGACTACGATGGCTACCTGCAACGGCTAAACGCACATTACAAACGCCTGGACCTCCTGGGAGTACATTACCGCCTGCCGGACCTGGACGGCTTTACGGAAGACAACGTATTTGTAGATAATGTAACCCTGTATGTACAAAAGCCACTAACGGACATGACTATCCGCTATACCACAGATGGCAGCATCCCCGATGCGCATTCCAAGGTATTGCCGGATAATTATGTGATCCGTGAGCCGCAATCCATTAAGCTGGCGGCTTTCAGTCCTGCGGGTAACCGGGGTGATATTTACAGCCTGCGTTACCGCAAGGAGGCTTATCTTACACCTACCGTAGTAAAAGATGCCCGCCCCGGCCTGAAGCTGGATTATTTTGAGGGTTCTTACAAAAGCGCAGCCAGGATCAAAGAGCAGGCCGATAGCTCCATCAGAGTAACAAACGCCATCATTCCCGAAGGCATGGGCAAAGGCGGCGGACCATTTGGCGCAAAAGTATATGGCTACATCAATGTACCCACCACCGGTATCTACAGCTTTTACCTCACTGCCGACGACGGCGCTATTTTATATATAAACAACCAGGAAGTAGTGAACAACGACGGCTGGCATGCACCGTTCCAGAAAAGCGGGCAGGTAGCCCTGGAAAAAGGCTGGCATCCTATAAAGGTGGCTTTCGTGGAAGGCGGCGGCGGATACACGCTGAAGCTGGAATACAGCCTGAATGGCAGCAAACTGCAGCCCGTGCCTGATAGCTGGCTGGGAGCGGGGTTGTAAAGCATAATATTGGAAACGGGTGGCGCTAAGCTGCCCGTTTTTGTTATTTTTGACACCGTTTATGCGTAGTATAAAAATATTCCTGTTCCTGTTAACCTTTGCGCTGCCTGCATCTGCAACAGATGCGGCGTTAGCGAAGATCCTGGCAGCTCTCAGCACTGAGCAAAGCACTTTGTTGTATCAATACGGCACTCTTAATACCTGGGCCACTCCCGTGGAGGCAGATAGCTTCTGGCGCGTGCATCAGCCGGCGTTAGGCGCTATTACACCCGAACAGGGAAAGGTGCTGGCAACCGAGTTGCTGAATAACACTACGCTCGCTTATACTATTAAAAAGCCTTCCCGGTTGCAGGCCCTCCGCGGTGTGTTCACCGCCTCCAGGCTGTTGCTGGGGCTTGCCGCACTGGTAGCAGCTTTTGCCGCAGTGCAGTTGATTGGCCGGTACTTACCGGGCGCCTGGCAATGGCTGCTGCGGCATTTTTACCCCTTGTTCCGGCGGCTGTTTTCCCCGCAGATGCTTAGCTGGGAATTACTGGTGGTAGCCTTGGCCGGCATTTATTTGGGTCCTTTGATCCCCGACCTGGTGATCCGTACCATCGTGATTCACGTAGGGCTGGTGCTGTTTTGGACCCAACTAACGGCCATCCTTACACGCCGTTATTTTGCGAAGCAGTACACGCGTATTATCGTGGAAAGCTTTGAAGATTATAACACGCCCCTGGAGGCTTTTTTGTACGTATCCATACCGGCGCTGCTTACCTCCACTGCGGTATGGTGGGTAATGCAGGTATGCCCGGATGCGTGGTACCCTTACGAAGTGATAGTGCCTGCCATGGTGGGTGTATTCACATTGCCGCCTTTACGCGGTATGGAAAAAGCATTGAGCCGTTTGCTGTTTCCTTTTACCCATGAACGGTTACGGGCAAAAGATCAGCGCGCTGCCGCGTACATGGTTATTTCCCTGGTGGTATGGGTGGCATTGTTATTACTACCCATATTGCTGCCTGAGGCGCTACTGGTACTTACTATTTTCCTCACCGGGGCATTCCTGTTAATTTCCATAGCAGATGTGATCCACAGCGGCGGCAAAAACTATATCTGGCTGCAACTGCTTACCCTGGGCTTTCTTTTTGCAGTGGTAATAACAGGCGCCCAGCTGGAATTGCTGTTACTTACCTGGACGGGCATGGGTGGTTTACTGCTGTATGTACTGATCAAGTACTGGGAAGTGCCGGTGCTGCTAGGCTGGAGCTGGAAAAATAAAAAGGCATGGGGCGCGCTGGGTATGGCCCTGCTCATATGGGGCATTGCTGTATTGATCCGTTCCCGCCCGGAATGGTTTACTTTTTTTCAGGGATGAATGAGAATTTGACGCAAAAGTGTATTTTTGCGCTCCTTACATGCACGGCATTTAATTAATTTAAGATACGCGCAAGCCCGAAAACGTACTGACAAGGCTTCTCAGGGCCTCCAAGGCGGGTGTAGGGTTTGCGCTTTTTTATT
>NZ_DATMTE010000439.1:0-9519 GCF_035564935.1 Chitinophaga sp.
ATCAAATTGAACCTATGAAAAACTATTATCAGGAAGGCTTTTCAGCCTGTTTTTAAAAATCGGGGACCGTCTGGAAAAACAGTCCCCCGGGTATTCCGAATCAATCGCAGCATAAATAATCTCTCTGCACCGGTAGGTTTAACATATGGCTATATATAAACAATATGAGGGTATGCACCTCCATATTGGTGATTCCGGTAATGGGGACCGTTTAGAAAAACGGTCCGGCGCTTAAAGCTTCCATCGTATGTTGCACTCCAATAATGTTTCATATAAAAAGTTTACAGGATCAAAAATCAGGGGACTACCTGAATAAGCGGTCCCGTTAAGCAAGCGTCGCAAGAACTTCAACTAAATGTTCTGTCTGAATTTGAATTTACCGGACTGCCTGGAAAAGCTGTCCGTTCTCTTGTAGTACTATCACCCCATGTGAAAGTATTTGATTGGTTAACTGTAGCCGGGAACAAACAATGAATACCGTAGCTGCAAGTGTGCATGCCGTTCCCCTACAGGTAAACCGGTAATACCAGGTCTGACCAGTTGCCGGCTTGTTAATGCCGGCCCACACATTGATTCCTATGCCAGTCTGTTTTGTCGGCTGATCAGGACCTGGCATGCCGGAAGCAACAGTTGTTCTGTTAATTCAACATAAAAGAAAATAACTGGTAATGATAATGCCCCAGAAATGTACACGTTTGAAAATGCCTGTTGAACAAAAAAGATTGCATTTGGGTTAATTTTCGTTATCAATAAATAATACATGGAATAGCCAGCTATTTAGCGGCACCAGTAATGGTTGAATAACCTGTATTTTGCATCCGGGTTAACTGTGCCAATAAGGTTATAATAATGCTCAGGACAAAAAAAACAGATTTTCGGTAATTGCATTCAACGATATATTCATCGTGATAATGCAAAGATAGGTTGCTATCATTCCCCGAGAACAGGTTCTGCTCTCATTATGAGAATGAACAATTCTGAACGGCACAAAAAAATGCTGAATAAAATGAACAATGGCAATTAAAAAAATATTTTGTATAAATATCATATTCCGGTTGTCAGAATAATGAATCAACCGTATATTCATTAGCATATTTACATACATCCTTTAACGTTAGTTATTCTATCTTATGCAGCAACAAATTACAGGCGCTTTTTACGGTATCGCTATTGGTGATGCGCTGGGCGTACCGGTAGAATTTAAAACACGCAGTTATCTCTCGGAAAATCCCATTACCACGCTCACCGGATACGGGTGCTGGAACCAGCCACCGGGAACATTTTCAGATGATTCTTCCCTTACTTTCTGCACAGCTGAAAGTCTCATTGCAGGTTATAATCTCCAAAACATGGCGAATACATTTGTTCGCTGGTTATCGGAAGGCTACTGGGGCGCACATAACGAAGTATTTGATATTGGGCATACCACCCGCCGCGCATTGCAACGGTGCGCCACAGGCACTTCTCCGCTGGTAAGCGGCGGCTTCGAGGAGTTTGAAAACGGCAACGGGTCCCTGATGCGGGTAATGCCTCTCGCTCTTTTTCTTCTCAATGAAAATGATATTCATGCCCGCTACCAGGTTACCAGGGAAGTATCCGGCATTACGCACCAACATTTCCGGTCGGTACTGGGTTGTTTTATTTATGTTGAGTTCCTGCGTGCACTGCTGTCTGCAAAAAATCCCGGGGAAGCCTATTTACAGATGCAACGGAGCGTAAATGCCTACCTCGGCACCCAACCATTCAACCCCGCAGAAATAAAGCTTTATGAACGTGTTTTACAGCAAAATATAGCCGAAATACAGGAACAGCAGATTATCAGCTCCGGCTACGTGGTTTATACCCTGGAAAGTGCACTCTGGTGCCTGCTCAATACATCCAACTACCAGGATTGTGTGCTCAGCGCCGTGAACCTAGGCGGAGATACTGACACTACCGGTGCTGTGGCCGGCGCCGCAGCGGGTCTCCATTATGGTTTTGACAAGCTCCCGGCCCAATGGGTCAGCCAGGTCGTAAAATCGGCAGAAATAGGAAATCTTGCCAACCGGTTTATGGCAGCCATCAACACCGCCAGCACCCAATAACCGTTCCGGTAAACCGGCCGCATTTTTGCATTATAAGGTATTAGTTAAACTTCAGCCTCTCTTTACCGTCTAATTAGTGACAGAAAAGAGATACTGAAGAGACGATTACCAAATGTTAAAGAAATGAAAAACAGATTCTATATACTGTTTGTGCTGGTTGGCCTGCTGGGCACATTTACAGTAAATAATGCCAACGCGCAGCGTGTTAGTTCAGGCCAGGGCGGAAGCCGTGGGGGCGGCGCCCACTTCAGCAGAGGCGGAGGATTCCATTCCGGTGGCAGCGGCAGGGTGTATACCTCGCCCCGTTTATATTCTCCCCGCGTAGTGGCCCCGGTTAACAGGGGTTATTATCACGGTTACTACCGCCCCGGACATGTTTATTACAGACGTCCCTGGTACCGCCCGTACTACAACCCATTCTTTCCTCCGTTAGGATTATATGTTTCCTCTCTGCCTTTCGGTTATTTTAGTCTTGGCGCCTCCTTTGGCCCCATGTACTATTACGGGGGAACGTATTACCAGTCTACCGGCGATTCCAAAGGCTATAAAGTAGTGGAAGCTCCACTTGGCGCTGCTGTACCTGACCTGCCGGAAGGTGCACAGGAAATACAGGTAGATGGAAACACCTACTATGAACTGAATGGCACCTATTACCAGGAGTCTATGACAGATAACGGCAGACGTTATATAGTTGTGGGCAAAAATGGTAAAATAGGCGACAAAACGGTAACCATCACCGATGACCAGGGAAATAACAACAACCCCGACAACGGAGCCGGTAACACAGACATGATTTCACAGTTGCCGGATAACTGCCGTACCGTGAATATCAACGGTCAGCAGTACTTTTTATCACCAGACGGCATGTACTACCAGTCTGTTCTGAACAGCGATAATTCTATCGCAGGATATAAAGTGGTTGGTAAGATGAATGCCGATAATTAAAACAATATAGTTATTCAGCTTAACACGGAGCCGGTTTCACACCGGCTCTTTTTTATTTCCGGAACAGCTGTTACCAACTGCTGCTGGCGCCGCCTCCCCCCGAAGATCCGCCACCCCAGCTGGAAGAAGACGACGAAGAAGAAGAAAAAGAACTACCGGACGAGGAAGATGAAGATTTGGATATTTTCGGAATAATAAACTGGTAATCGTGTGCATAAGCACAGAAGGCGCATACATACTCCCTGATTCCCCATCCCTGCGATGACGTAGTGGCGCGCTGTTTAGTCACCGTTTTTTTGCATTTATAAGTCTTATGCTTACAGGAAGGACAATCCGTAAGCCCCGATCTCATATTGGTGTAATTCAATACCGTTTGGGTATTACAGGTATCGCAGCGCCACACGTCATAATCTACAGATTCCAGCTTTTCCTCCATCACCTGCCCTTTATCCAGGTAGGTATTATCTGCTGTTTCGTCCAGCTTATGCATGGGATGCGAGCATTGCGGGCAGTCGTATACATCATTCCGCAAATGATTGAGCCGGTATTGCAGCCATTTCAGGTAGAACCATAAATACGGTACAGGGAACACATAACCTGCAATCCGCAGATCACGGCGTAACACCTCCAGCCGGAGCCACTTCAGATGCCGGTCGTCATTCCTCAGCATCATCGCCGAACGGACGGCAATCAGCAGCACAGCTACGTGCATAAATGCCAGCCATACCAGGTAATAGATCAGGAATACTTTCAGGAATCCTACATCCGTATGCCGTTTGGTAGTTATGTAATAAATGATATAAAATGCAACAGCGTGAATAATAATCAGCCCTGTCCAGCGGGGACGCAGGAACTCATTGGGAATGGCCGACATTTTCAATGGTTCCGCATCCATGTCACTCTCTTTTCGTTTGACCTTTTTCCCAAAAAAAACATGCATCATGGCCGCCGAAGCAAATAACCAGAATATCACGGAGGGGATGGAAAAATCCCCTGTATAGTTGTTGGAAGCAGAATTGGTGGGAATATCTGTTTGAGCGAACGACTGCGGCGCTACATCTATTGCGTCTGCCGGCGCCGTTGCCGTAGCCATGTCAACTCCGGCTACATCCGGTATATCGCTGGCCGCCAGGGGTGTATCAGCCACCGCGTATGCTCCGCCCCCCGGCACTTCCGGGCTGTTGGCCGCCATCATAGAGGCATCGGGCGGTGCAATATCGGGCAGCTTGTCGTACGCATAGTTGCCATTATTGAACAGGGAGGCCACAGACTTGATACCATCTGTAAACGCGGCATCATAGTTATGCTCCTTAATACGCGGGATCATATATTCCTGCTGAATGCGGAAACAAATGATATCGGGCATATCGGCTTCCAGTCCGTACCCGGTTTCAAACTCCAGCCGGCGGGCATCTTCCACCATCAACACCAACAGCCCGTTGTTCTTCTCCTTATTTCCGATCTTCCAGTAATTAAACAGCTTATGGGCAAAATCCCTCGATTCATTATCACCAATACTATGCAGTATTACCACCGCTACCTGCGCTTTGCCGGCGTTATCCAGCACCGATAGCTTTTCATTCAGCTCAGTTACCGCCGCATCAGAAATAAGATGATCGGGATTGCTTACATAGCCGCCACCGGATTTTTTTGGATCCGGTACATCTTCCACGCTGAACTTTGTTTTTTTACTTTGATCACATGAGGCCAGGAAACCGGTTAACAGCACCAGCAACAAACATCTGAATAAAAACGATTGATACTTCATCAGGATATTTTCTGTGCCGAAGATATGTTTATTTAATTTTTCCTTTCAACAGAAAAAAGTATTTTAACTGCTGATGAAACCTGTTATAAGTATAGGGTTAATACTATCCTGCCTTGCAGCTACCCGCAGTTTTGCCCAAACAAAACCTGCCGATACTGCTGTGAAACCGCCTGTACAATTGAAAACGGTAAATATTGTCCGCTATAATTTTTTTAAAGATTCTGCCGCTTTCCGGGAAGAGTACAGCAAAGAGATCACCTTCCGCCGTCCTAAATGGTATGAAGTTTACAAGATCACCGCAGTGGATATTCATAAGCTATACCAGGCAACCCAGTTTAAGAAGAATAAAAAAAAGATCGCCTTCCGGCATATGTTGCTTGACAAAGAACAGGAAATGTATATAAACAGTGTATATACTCCGTCGCTGGTAAATAAAGTAACCCGGCTTGACGGCGACAGCCTCCAACTTTTTATGCGGTACTACCAGCCGGACTATTCGTTTATAAAATCGGCGTCTGATTATGACCTCTATGCGGAAATAAAAAAGCAGTACGGGGCATTTATCAAAGGCCGCGACAGCCTGGTAGCCCGGCCATAGCACAGGATGGATATGAACGAACCCGGCTGCCCGGGCCATGATCTGTATGCTCAAGCATCCGCTCAATGCGCCGAAGCCGCCCTCAATCCAGTCCACCAGTTAAGATGCCAGCCAGAAAATACTTTGAGCGGTCCTTTCCTGCACACGGCGCCACCCGGCCATAAACCAGGTAGATCTTTGGGATCCGCTGCCGCTAAAAATACTATATTTCAGTATCCGTACGTTTTACTATTTCCCGCTATTATTGCGGTAATGGTAACTGCTGTGGCAAAGATTACATAAATTAGTGATCTCAAACCAGTTAACGTTGTTAGTTTTAAAGATTCTCAATACAGCTCACATGAAAAGGTTTTTCATATTGGTTGCCCTCCTCGTTCCGGTAGTACTTACCGCCCAAACGAAACTCAGTCAGAATGTTGCAGACGATTTCTCCGCACGGGTAGCCGCTCATTACCAGCTGCCGCACGACTCCATTACGGGGTATATTGCCGAACAGCTCACCCGCAGCGGTAATGCCGGCCTGGATATCGACTCTACTGTTTTTGACCTGAAAAAAGACCCGGTAGCCCTGGATGCTGCACTGAAATATCTTTACCAATACAGTGACTGCAACCGGCAGCGGTTTATTGCCAACCTGCGCAGTATGGGGCTTGAAACCAACAGCGTATTCCCCCTTGCCACCTACACCGCCAACAAATACAAGGGCGATGTAAAAGCCCTCCTGGAAGATAAAAAGGATTTCCTGGCCACCTACACAGGACCGGTAACCGGTAAAAAGCCACCTGCTACTATTGCAGAAGTTGCTGCCGCCAACCAGGCAGCAGCCAACGCACCTGCCGGTACCACCAGCGGTAATGAAAGTGCCGCCACTACGGGAACAGGCAGCACTGACGCCGCTACCCCGGCTGCTCCGGCTGCGGATACACGAAACTGGGAAGTGCGCCCGCTGTTCCAGGTACGCACGCCCGAACAACTGGTGGAAATGTACGGCGCCAACAATGTTACCCAGCATGATGCCATTAACCTCTCCGGCGAAAAAGACGGCGAAGCCTACCTGATCTACCCGGATACGGATAACGAACTTGAAGTGCAGTTTGACGGCGAAAATGGTAATATCCTGACTTTCTCCCATTATCCCTCCAAATGGAAATCACCTTATGGCATTAAAGCCGGTGATCCCCTGGATAAACTCATCAAGGTAAACGGCCGGCCTTTTAAACTGAATGCTTTCGAATGGACTAACGGTGGTATGGTAACCAGCTGGAACGGCGGCGCGCTGGAAGGCAAAAGCGTGATCATAGTGCTGAAAGCCAATAACACCGGTGATCCCAAACAATACGACCAGGCCACCGGCGACAAGATACTCCGCTCTGATATGCCGGCCCTGAAAAAGCTGGATGTAATCATCGAATCCGTAGCATTTAAAGCCGCGAATTAAGATATTGCTGAAAGTGCAGGCGGAAACTGACTTACGACCGGGCTCACCGGCAGGCCAGTTTTCCGCTTGCACTTTTCATTTGCACTGACTATCTTGTTTGTATGAAAAAATTTATATTATCCGGCAGCTTCCTTTTACTGGCGCTTACCAGTATTTCTATTCACATGAACGGACAAACGAAAAAATACCCATCGCTGAACCACATGGCGCTGTATGTAGTGGACCTGAAAATAAGCACTGAATTTTACAGGGATATTATCGGGCTTGAACAAATGGAAGAACCCTTCAAGGATGGCAGACACAGTTGGTTTAAAGTAGGCCCGCACAGCCATGTACACGTAATTTCCGGCGCAGCCAGGGCCACCACTCACGATAAGAATACCCATCTTTGCTTCAGTGTGCCCGATATGCAGGCATTCGTGAATGAACTTAAAAAACATAATATTGCCTTTGAAGACTGGCCAGGCAAAGCCGGCACCATCACCAAAAGAGTAGACGGCGTACAGCAGATCTATCTGCGCGACCCGGATGGATACTGGCTGGAGATCAATGATGATAAATATTGATCATACTATAATTACTGCAGCTCCGCCACCAACGTTTGCACATATCCGTTAAGTAATCATGAACAGGCTTCTGAAATCCCCCTTTTTTTCTTAAATTCATTAAAGAGAGTCTTTAGTCATACCCTGCTTTTTATGTCATTACTACTGAATGTTCCCAATACGGAAAAAGAGCATGCTGCATCTATGGGCGCCCAATGGGACCAGGTAGCAAATACCTGGTATTTGCCGGAAGACCGGTACGACCGGCTGATAGATATAGCCCGTTGGATACCCGAAAAGCATCCTGCTATCATCCTGCCCACTGAAATAAGTATTGTACACGCAGGCCGGCCCTGCTGGAAATGCCAGCATCACAACAGGGTGATAGCAATTGCCGGAAATTATTTTTACGAGAAAGATATGAATGAGCGGGATGAACTGGTATGGCTGGCCCAGGATTTCTTTACTATATTCCAGCAGGTATCTGCCATTTCTGAAAATCTTCAAACACTGCTGAATGATAACTATCCCCGTTATAAGCAGGCCTGGTCAAATACGCTGGGGGATCACTGCTGGTCTAACCACTGTGAATCCTGCAATAGCATCCAGGGCGACTGGTTCCTGTTCGATGAAGCAGGCAGCGTATTTAACCCCACCGAAAGAACGGAAGCCTCACGGCTGATGATCCGCAATTATACCCTGAAATACGCCCCCCTGATAGATGCAGTATACTCTCTGGGCGATCATGCGCGGCTTATTAATGAGTTTGCGGAAAGAACAGAACTATAGTTGTATCCTCGTTTTCAGGAAATCAAAATACCGGGGATCTTCTTCTGAAAAAATCTCCTCACCTTCCAGCATATAGGCCCTTAGCAGATATTCCAGCGATCGCTCCTGCTGGTTCAGCTCAAACAGGCTTTCTCCCAGGCGTAAATTCACAAAGCCGTTGGCCTGTGCATCCGGACCATTTAACGCGTCAAAAAAGTTATTGGCAGCCGCCTGGTAATCGTCTTTAAAATAATACATATCCCCTATGCTGGCATATAACCAGGTGCTGGCTTCCCAATGCTGCGCCGGTGGAGGCAGAAGTGCCAGCGCTTCTGAGAACCGGGCAATAGCGCCGTCAAAGTCATCCGCATCAGCCAGATCGTTGCCTGCCTCAGATAAAGCCTCTACCTGTTCGTAAATATCCGCGGGCAGCTCCTCCTCTACTACGGCAGCCAGGCCGGGAAATACATGCAGGTATTTTTCATCAACGCCTTCAAATATCCGCCCGGCAGACTTATGCATAGCGGTTGTAAAATACGTTTCCGCACCTTTCATATCCCCATTTTCAAACAGCGCCTTCCCCAGGATAAATTCACGTTCACCATCGTCCGGACGTGCAGGATCACATTGCTGTAATATGTTTGCCCAGCGCAACAATGCTGCACTATCTTTTAAAATAAGATAGGTTTCCGCAATAGCAAGGGCAATATCATAGCTTTCTCCAAACCCTTCTTTGGGAGCCGGCAATATTTCCCATGCCTCTTCCAGCTTCAGTGCATACCGCGCTGGATCATTGTTCGCGAACAACACCTCCGCTTCCTGCCAGATGGCTTCAATAGCAGCAACTATTTTCTGATCGGCTAATTCCATATATCCTGGTTTAAAATAAAGTTCCTGTACAAATGTTAAGCTGAAAATACCGGTAAGCGAATATTTGTTCACCTGTTATCAAAGCGGGGTTCAGATAATACCGCTTTCAAAGGAGCGTATTTCACGCCGTAATTTCTCTCCCTTGTATTCTTCTGCGAGCTGCAATCTTCTCAGCCCGATCTTTATATATTCTTCCTGCACTTCAATACCGGTACAGTTCCTTCCCAGTGCTTTGGCCACTGCGCAGGTGGTAAAGGTACCTGAAAAAGGATCCAGTATCCTGTCGCCGGGGTTAGAGCTGGCTTTAATAATACGTTCCAACAGCGCTACCGGTTTCTGCGTAGGATGGTTTTCATATTCATCCATGCGGTAGCGTACCCGCGGGAAGTCCCATACATTACCAGGCACCTTCTGCGTATTATAAGCTGCGGGTGTGCTTTTCCGGTAGTCGATCAGCTTTCTTCTGGCGCCTGTTTTTGCTTCAATCAGGATGTCTGCAGCAT
>NZ_DATMTE010000440.1:0-4486 GCF_035564935.1 Chitinophaga sp.
GCTTCGGATCATTGTAGTTAAGGTTGCCCACCTTTAACTTCAAACGCTTAACCGTCCACAACCGGTCACTTTCAAAAGCAAGCTCTCTGAACCGCTCATCCACAAAATCGGTGGACGTAACCGCTGTCAGTGGCTTTGCCCGGGCCCTGTTTCTTATGCTGTTTACATCATCCAGCGGAGTTACGCCCCCAGTGGGAGCCCCGCCTTTGCGGAAATTCGCTTCCGCCCTTGTCAGTACCATTTCAGCAAGACGGACAACCGGGATCACTTTATAGATATCCTTCCATTTGCTGGTATAAATACCCGGAGATCCTCCTGAAATGCCGACGCCATCATATACAAAGGTCTTGCGGGTATCCTCATTTCCGGTTCCGTAAAGATCCAGGAACTCTGGCAGCACCTGTATGTCTCCCCTACCTACCGGCTTTGCAGAATAAAAAGTAGGTATACCATTGTTAGAGGTGCCTGCATTACTCTGCGTGCTTTGCTGTATGGCAAAAATATCCTCCCCGGAGTTGGTTGCATTATTAAATGCCTTGTCGAAGGTAGCTTCAATAACAAAACCACCGTTAGTGATCACATCATTCGCAGCAGCAGCAGCTTCCGCATATTTTCCCTGATTCATATACACACGTGCCAGGAATGCCAGCGCTGAATATTTGGTGGCACGGCCCGATTCATTGGATTCCGGTAAATCTGCGGCAGCCGCAGTAAGGTCGGCTATTACCTGCTTATATACATCCTCTACAGAAGAGCGTGGTTTGTTGTCACGATCCGGCACATAGGTTCCAACAGACTCCAGTACCAGCGGCACAGCAGGATTGGTAGTTGTGCTGCCGGCAGAATAAGGCAAACCAAAGTAATTAACCAATTCGAAATAGGTAATAGCCCTGATAAATTTTGCCTCAGCAGCGACGCTTTTCTGCTCACTGGTATCCACCACACTTATTTTTTCAAGTACCGTATTAACCCCTGCAATAACAATATAAGCACGGCTCCACATACCCTGGGCTATGCTGAGTGTTCTATCCTGTTTTTTCTCAAATACCTGGTTGTAAGGAACAAATGTACCTATCCATTTCAATTGTTCGTCTCCGGCAAGTAAATCGGCAGTCAGTATATTACGCTCTCCGAAAGAGTTGTAATGCTGCAGAGAATTATAACTTCCAAAGAGGACCGCTTTCACATCTTCGCCCGTTGTAATTTGGTCGGGCGTTATTTGCTGCTGAGGAAACACATCCAGTTTGTTATTGCACCCATAACCAGCCAGCAGCAGAAGCCCTAACGATGCATGGATTATATATTTTGTGATTTTCATACTTTACAAGTTTTTAATTTAAATAACCAAACATTGCTTACAACCGGCCGATCAGAAGCGGACATTTAATCCTAATGTAAACGTTCTCGCCTGTGGGATGGTATAAAAGTCAACCCCGCCTGAAGTATTATTGGATGTATTGGTATCTGATGCCAAAGGTGCCGTATTTACTTCCGGATCGCTGATGTAGTGGGTTTTAGTCCAAAGGTTATAAGCCGCCGCATATACTTTTATGCCCTGGATCTTCAGCGCAGAAATCGCTTTTTTAGGCAGGTTATACCCCAGCGTCAGGTTTTTTAAACGTATATAGGAACCATTGTAAATATAGCGGGATGTTGCTTCTCCACCGGTACCATAAGATAAACTCACTTTAGGAACATCAGTGATATCACCGGGTTTCTGCCACCTGTTCATAATATCATGCGTTTGGTTATCCAATCCATTTGCAAACCCGGTTGTTTGATAGATCCCTGCCCGGTTGTAAATGGAATTACCACTCACAAATGTGAAGAATACACTCAAATCAAATCCTTTATAGGAGAAGTTATTGGTGAAACCACCTGTAAAATCAGGATTGGAATTTCCAACAATTACATTGGGCGACCGGCTGAAATCTGTTGTTGTTTTCCCTGAAGAATCGATGTATAAAGCTACACCGGTTTGCGGATCTGCACCTGCAAACCGTGGTAAAAAGAAAGAACCGATGGCCTCTCCTTCCACGGCCCGCTGAACGCCTGTATTAATGATCTGCCCCTTAAGATCTGTGATCTTATTCTTATTGTACGCAATATTGAATATAGTGGTCCATTTAAATGCGCCTTCCAGGTTACGAGTGGTCAAAGAAAATTCTACTCCTTTGTTTTCCATTTTACCAAGATTCTGGTAGATGTTGGCGTAACCTGTTGTCTGTGGAATATTTACACTCAGCAACAGATCGGTTGTTTTCTTTTTATAAACGTCCACCTCACCGGAGATGCGGTTATTTAAAAATCCGAATTCAAGACCACCATCTATCTGGAAAGTTTTTTCCCATTTCAGATCAGGATTACCGATGGTAGCGGGCTGGAAACCAGGCAGGTTAGGATAGTTAGTGATATCATACAGGGAAAGGAACCTGCTTTCACCAATTTCGGCATTACCCGTTAAACCCGCGCTAACTCTTAATTTCAGGAAACTCAGCGCCTTTGATTCTTTCAGGAAGTCTTCCTGTGAAATTACCCAACCCAATGAACCCGCAGGGAAGTAACCATACCTGCTATCGGGACCGAAACGGGAAGATCCATCTGCTCTTACACTGAATCCTGCAAGATATTTATCGTTATAGCTATAGTTAGCTCTGAAAAAATAGGAAAGAAAAGTATACCTGTAATTATCTGAACTTCCGAAAGTTACCGTAGTAGCTCCGGACAGGTTCTTCACCGCATCAGATGGATAGCCTTCCGCCTGTATGGATGCTGAACGGTTATCATTTTGAAGATAACTCATACCCAATACCATATTGAGTTTGTGCTTGCCGCCAAGGTCTGGCGTAATCGTGAAGAAGTTATTGGTATTAAGGGATATACTCTGTGCGTTTATAGATTGCCCCCTACCAATTCCTGCTCCATCCTGAGATAACTTACTCTTGAAGTAATCTTCGTTCATGTTAACGATATCTGTTCCTAACTCTGACCGGAAGTTCAACCAGGGCAGAAAATTATAGGCTGCATAAATGTTACCCAACGTACGGAAAGTAACCTGTTTATCTGTATCATATAATGCATCCAGCAAACCATTATCGTAGAGCGTCCTTCCGTTAGGCTTTCCGGTTTCGGGATCAATCAATGGGGAGATAGGTAGTTGCGCTACCAGCTGTCCTGGTGTGGAGAAGGAGTTATCATCGGTAACCCTGTCGAGCTGCGAGCGGTTTATACTCATATTGATACCTATTGTTAATTTGTCGGTAGCTGCATGATCGAGGCTGAGGCGGGCGCCGTAGCGGGTAAATTTGTTATTAATCACGATCGCATCCTGCCCGGAGTAAAATCCTGATACAAAGAATCTGGTTTTCTCATTACCGCCTGTGGCAGAAAGATTGACCTGGTTAGATCTTGCCACATCGCGGTATACCTGGTCTTCCCAGTTAACATCCACAGCCTGTTTACGCCAGTCGGTGCCCAGTGAATACCGATCGAGGAAACTTTCATAATATTGGGTATAGTCATCTATGGCCGCCTTTTCAGTATCATAGCCGCTATCCTGGTTTGCAAAGTCTGTTTTACCATCGTTTACCGCAGCTTCAAGAAACAGGTCTACATATTGTTTAGCGTTAAGGAATCCACGTTTTTTTGTTGGCTTTGCCCAGCTTGTATTAACATCAAGGTTAAATACTGTTTTCTGGTTGAGCTTTCCTTTTTTAGTAGTCACCAATACAACACCATTGGAGGCACGGGCGCCATAAATAGCAGCGGCGGAGGCGTCTTTCAGCACTTCCACTGATTCAATATCGTTAGGGTTAATGTCAACAAGCGGATTTGTCACCTCGTTATTGGCATCCGTTTGAAGACTGCTTTCAACGGGCATACCATCCACAATATAAAGAGGCTGGCTGCTGGCAGAAATAGAGGAGGTTCCGCGTATACGGATCTTAATTCCCTGCCCTACTTTACCACTACCGGATTCAATTACAACACCTGCAGCCTTACCCTGAATAGCCTGGTCAAAGCTGGGTACCGGAATATCTTCTATTTCTGCTGCATTTATTTTAGAAATGGAGCCGGTCACATCTCTTTTACGTTGGGTACCGTAACCTACTACTACCACCTCGGAAATATCCTTCGAGCTGGACACCATGGATACATTGATCACATTTCTGCCGGAAACAGGTACTTCCTGATCCGCATAGCCTATAAAAGAAAATACCAGTGTAGCAGCACTTTCATTCACATTTAATTTAAATGTGCCGTCAGGATTGGTAACAGACCCTTCCTTAAGGTCCTTTACCTTAACGGTCACCCCCGGTAGCGGACTGCCGTCTTTCTGATCAGTAACCTTACCGGTAATTTGTTTGGATTGGGCAAACGAAAGCATGCAGAGTAGCAATAACACGCCCACCAACGAGTAGAATCGCATCATGGTTCTTAGTTTAGATTTATATATGATTACAAGCAGTTTGAAAACATTTGGTTG
>NZ_DATMTE010000441.1:0-2986 GCF_035564935.1 Chitinophaga sp.
CCAATATTTATTTTCTCATATATTAATGCATCTTAACATATAGCAGATAAATCAAAAAACGGGTTATTTGTTTATAACACAAAGGCCATATAAATGGTTGTCATTCATTGTTTAAATCAATCATATATCCATATTGCAATATAATCGTTAATCCCTATGGTGTTTTTTATTCACATTCTTTGATTTTTAGGCAGGAATAAGGGCTGAAATGGCTATATTTGCCTTTATCTGTTTTACGCAGAAAAAACTGTAAATCAACACACAAAATGACAGAGCATACGGAAAATCATCAGGAAGGGAGAATTGTCCAGATAAATATCGAGGAGCAAATGAAAACGGCCTACATAGATTATTCTATGTCCGTGATCGTGGGCCGTGCCCTGCCCGATGTGAGAGATGGTCTGAAGCCTGTGCACCGCCGCGTTTTATTCGGGATGAATGAACTGGGCAACCACAGTAACAAGGCCTACAAGAAATCAGCCCGTATTGTGGGTGAGGTAATGGGTAAGTATCACCCGCACGGGGATGCTTCCATTTACGACACCATTGTACGTTTGGCGCAGCCCTGGAGCATGCGTTATCCCATGGTGGATGGTCAGGGTAACTTCGGTTCGGTAGATGGCGATATGCCGGCTGCCATGCGTTACACCGAGATCCGTCTGCAGAAGATCGCAGAAGCCATGCTGGAAGACATCGAGAAAGAAACGGTGGATTTTACCAACAACTTCGACGACACCCTGGAAGAACCTACGGTACTGCCTACCCGCATTCCCAACCTCCTGGTAAATGGCGCCTCCGGTATCGCCGTTGGTATGGCCACCAACATTATGCCCCACAACCTCAGCGAAGTGGTGGATGGCGCAGTGGCGTATATCGAAAACAAAGACATCACGATAGAAGAACTGATCAAACATATCAAGGCGCCCGACTTCCCTACAGGAGGCATTATATATGGTTTCGAAGGCGTTAAGCAAGGCTTTGAAACCGGCAGGGGCAGGGTAGTGGTAAGAGGTAAGATCACCTCCGAAACTGCCAAGAACGGCCGCGAGAAACTGGTGATCTATGAACTGCCTTACCAGATCAACAAGGCGGTATTGCACCAGAAAATTGCGCAGCTGGTAAACGATAAGATCATTGAAGGCATTTCCGATGTACGCGATGAGAGCGACCGTGAAGGTATGCGCCTGGTAATTGATCTCAAAAGGGAAGCTATCTCCAACGTGATCATCAACCAGTTATTTAAATATTCCGAACTGCAAACATCTTACGGTATCAATAACGTGGCACTGGTGAAAGGCCGTCCGCGTATCCTGAACCTGAAAGACATGATTGCGGAATTTATCGACTTCCGTCATGAAGTGGTGGTGAGAAGAACCCGCTTCGACCTGCGTAAGGCAGAAGAGAAAGCGCATATCCTCGCCGGTTTCCTGATTGCACTGGATCACCTGGACCAGGTGATTGCGCTGATCCGTGCCGCCGCTACACCTGAAGTGGCAAAAGAAGGACTGATGACAGAGTTCGGCCTGTCTGAAATTCAGTCGAAAGCCATACTGGAACTGCGTTTACAGCGTCTTACCGGCATGGAACGCGATAAGATCCGCGCCGAATACGACGATATCATGAAACTGATCGCTTACCTGAAAGAGGTACTGGCAGATGAATCTTTACGTATGAAGATCATCCGGGAAGAACTGGAAGAAGTGAAGAAGAAATTCGGTGACGAACGTAAAACAGAGATCCAGTACCTGGCCAGCGAAATGAGGATCGAAGATATTATTGCAGAAGAAGATGTGGTGATCACCATTTCTCACCTGGGATATATCAAACGTACTTCCGCTTACGACTACCGCCAGCAGAAACGCGGGGGCCGTGGCGCTATTGGCGGTAAAACGCGTGACGAGGATTATATCGAGCACCTGTTCGTAGCCTCTACGCACCATACCATGCTGTTTTTCACGGAAAAAGGCCGCTGCTACTGGCTGAAGGTCTACGAAATTCCGGACGGCGAAAAAAGCGGTAAGGGACGCGCGATCCAGAACATGATCCAGCTGCCCGCCGATGATAAGATCCGCGCTATCATCGACATTAAAGACCTGGGGGATAAAGATTTTATCGATAACCATTATATTGTACTTTGTACCAAGAAAGGTATCATCAAGAAGACGCTGGTGGAAGAATTTTCCCGCCCGCGTCAGAACGGTGTAAACGCCATCACCATCAATGAAGGCGACCAGCTGCTGGAAGCCAAACTGACTACCGGCGACAGCCAGATCATGATGGCCATCCAGAGCGGCCGCGCCATCAGGTTCCCTGAAGCAACGGTTCGCGACACCGGTCGCGGCGCCATTGGTGTAAGGGGAATTGAGGTAGACAGCGACAAGGATGAAGTGGTTGGTATGGTTTGTGTTAATAAAGAAGACGATCAGAAAACCATCCTGGTGGTATCTGAAAAAGGATTCGGTAAACGTACCAACATCGAGGAATACCGTATTACCAACCGTGGCGGTAAAGGGGTGAAAACCATTAACATCACGGAGAAAACCGGTAACCTCATTGCCATCCTCGATGTAACGGAGAAACATGACCTGATGATCACCTGTAAGTCCGGTATCACCATCCGTATGGCTGTTGCAGATATCCGCGAAGCCGGCCGCGCCACACAGGGTGTACGCCTGATCCGCCTGGATAATAACGATGAAATTGCAGCTGTAGCAAGACTGGATGAACAGGAAGCAGAAGAAGTGATCAACGGGGAAGAAGGCACTGAAGGTAGCGAAACAACCGCTGTAGCAGGCGAAGAAACACCTGAAGCAGGTGACAATGACAACACACCGGAAGAAACCGACGGTGAAGCGACTGAGACAACAGAAGAATAAATCATCTTTTTATAGCCGGTAACAGGTCCTTAACCCGGTCTGTTACCGGTTTCTGATAAAAAAATACAGCCAGCTTTTAGTGGTAACTATGCTACTGGTTGTATTATTAT
>NZ_DATMTE010000442.1:0-2952 GCF_035564935.1 Chitinophaga sp.
GCAGGGGCCTGCGTTACCCATCTCCCAAAAAATTATTAAAAATGCCGTGCTTCGTTTCTCTACTTCCGATTTCGAATCCTGCAAAAAACGTATAGCCGATACCGTTAAAAAATACGGTGGTTATATTGCCAGTGAAAAACAGGAAAATACCAGCATGCAGTGGCGGAACGAAGTAACTGTAAAAGTACCGGCAGCCGCCTTTGAACAATGCGTGGAAAGTATTACCAGCGGCGCTTCCAGGGTAGATGAAAAGAGTATCACTTCCTCGGATGTTACAGAAGAATACGTGGATCTCGACGCCCGTATGAAAGCGCGCCAGGCGGTAGAGCAGCGCTATGTACAGATATTGCAGCAGGCGAAAAATGTAAAGGAAATACTGGAGGTGGAGGCGCAGCTGAAAAGCATCCGTGAAGAAATAGAATCAGCAAAGGGCCGGTTGCAGTACATGGATCATCATGTGGCGTACAGCAACATCAGTCTTGAATATTACCAAACCTTTGCTACCTCTGACCCACAATCGCCGGGGTTCCTGCAGCGTTCATGGTTATCGTTCAAAGACGGCTGGAACGGGTTGTTATCTTTTGCACTGGGCATATTCAGTGCATGGCCATTGATTGTTGGTGTTGTTTTTATTTTTATTTTTATAAAAAGAGGAATAAGGAGATGGAAATCCCGTAAAATTCCAACTAACGTAAACCAATAAACGAACTTACATGAAACCAAGACTGGTGGTGCTGACCGGAGCTGGCATCAGCGCTGAGAGCGGCCTCCGGACATTCAGAGACGCGGATGGATTATGGGAAGGCTACGATGTATATGAAGTGGCTTCCCCCCAGGGCTGGCAGAAGAATCCCACCCTGGTACAGGACTTTTACAACAGCCGGCGGCAGGATGTGAAAGCGGCGCTTCCCAATGCAGCCCACACCGGCCTGGCAACACTTGAAGAAAAATATGATGTGCGGATCATCACACAAAATATTGATGACCTCCATGAAAGGGGAGGATCCACCAGGGTACTGCACCTGCACGGGGAAATCTTTAAGATGCGCAGCGTAAATAACGAGGAGCTGATCTATGAGATCCAGGGGGATATTAAAATGGGCGACCTTGCCGAAGACGGCGGACAGCTGCGGCCGCACATTGTTTGGTTTGGCGAAGCTGTACCGATGATCGAAAAGGCAGCGCGGGAAGTATGGGAGGCCGATGTATTTGTAGTGGTGGGCACCTCTTTACAGGTGTACCCGGCAGCCAGCCTGCTGCAATATGTAAAGCCGGGCGTACCGGTGTATATCATCGACAGGAAGATCCCTGAAGTGGGGAACGCTGATAACCTGTACCTCATTGAAAAGCCCGCCACAGAAGGTGTGCTGGAACTATTAAGCATCTTATAAAAAATAAAAACCTCCCCGTTCCAGGGGAGGTATCACAAGTCCTTGTGCCCGATTAGAGTCCATCATAGGAAAAAAATAACTTTGCTTATTCAAAGCTTTCCTCAAATCTGATATCGTACTCTTCTAATTCTTTTAGAACGGGGTTATATACTTCCGGCATTACCGGTATTTGCAGTCCTGTTAGTGTTATTTTGTCCTGGAGGATCATTTTGGCCATGATGCCCAGTGGGAGCCCAACTGTTTTTGCCATCGCTGTGTGTATGCTGTCTTCGCCCTGAACAATCATGTAACTGTGCATCCTGGTGGCCATGCTGCGGCGTTCAAACTCAATTTCATGCATCATTACGATCATGTCTTTATCGGCAGGTTCCATTTTGAGTTTGTTTTCTACCAGGAACTGGAGTACGCCCGCATTGGTTTGTTCCCCTAAATTTATGACTTCTGTGCTTAATAATCCCAGGAATTTTAACTGGCGGATCACTTTGGACTTGGTGCTAACGCCCAGGAACTGGGCTATATTCTCTTCCGGGGTGCCTGTACTATCTTTAACGGAGTGGGATGCCCATTCCGTATACGTTAGTTTATCTGTGGCAATTTTATGACGATCGTCTGTCAGACCCAGCTTTATCAGGGCATTCCAGCCTTCGCAGAAGTCGGGGAAGCGGAGGGTGGCGCGCATAAAGGTGGCCAGGTCTTCCAGCTTATAAGCCTGCATATATCCCAGGGAATCGCGGTTGGGGTAGAAGGCCAGCTTACCGAGGCCCGGTACCTGTATAGTTTTGGTATGATCAAAAAGTTGTTCGTGGGTGAGTTCCTTTACTTTGCTTTTCTCTTTGTAGGTAGCGCCGGAAATGCCTGCCATTACGATGTTCCGGGCATTCCAGGATACTTTGTACTGCCAGGGGTTGTCGTTGCTGTCGGGGGAGATTAGGCCGCCGCAGTATGATTTAAAGGAGAAGATCTGTCCGCCTTTCTTTTCAATGGAATGTATGAGTTTCATGGCCGACATATGATCTATCCCGGGATCCAGGCCCATTTCATACATAAATAGCAAACCGGCTTTTTCAATGTCGGGTTGCAGCTGTCTTACTTCTTCATCAATATAGGAAGCGGTGAGCAGGTGTTTCTTTTCTGTCAGGCAGTCCTTTGCCACCATGATATGCAGGGTAGCGGGTAATAAGGAAATAACCAGGTCGGTGTCCCGGATCAGTTGTTGTCTGGCTGCGTTGTCTTTGATATCCAGTGCAGCGGGTGTAGCGTAATATGATTTTCCTGTTTTTGATTTAATGAGCGAAAGGTCGTGATCGGCTACAGTAATATGCCATTTTTGCCTCGGTGCATTTGCCAACAGATAGTCGATCAGGCTGGTGGCCGATTTGCCGGCGCCAAACAACAGTATGTTCTTCATAGTCTTCTTTAGAAAAGTGATTAAGAATCAGGGGAATAACAGCACTTTTTACACTTATGTTCGAATTTTCAGGCAAATTCGGATTTGTTCTTATTATATATATGTTTTCCGTTGATTCGATCTATTGATTATCAGCCGCTTAGAAACAAATAC
>NZ_DATMTE010000443.1:0-11608 GCF_035564935.1 Chitinophaga sp.
ATTCAATAGTACCTTTGCCGAATTGTTTGTTCTTAATCCAGGCTACCCCGGGGCCGGGGGCTTCATTTAAATGAATCACAGCACCACTGACAGCCATCCGGTTCACGGCACGGAGCTCCTGTGCCTCCTGTGCGTTGCATATGCTGTTAAAAGAAACGATGCCACTGAAGGCCAATAGAAGGTAACGTAACATGTTTATCCTGTTTTATAATCCGGATGGATTATTTGCAAAACCATGCCGGATGGCGGACCTTTGAATGGTAGTATATTTTACATTATATATTGTTAAATGTGTTCGTTATTGATACAATACCCTGTTCATGCCCGCACAGTTGGAGCCGTGATTTGCCCGGAAATAAGAAGCGGATAAGCAGGACATCTCTCCCTTACTTATCCGCTTACAATATAAAAAAATTAAACTATTGTAGTAATGCCCCATTCAACCTGCCCAGCTCTGTTTCTGCGAGCTTGGTATTATAGCGGGCCTGTATCAGCCGGTAGTAAGAATCTTCCAGGCTTTGTTGCGCTATTTTTACTTCCAGGATAGTAGACACACCCTGTTTGAAACGTTCTAAAGCCACCATCGCATTTTCCCTTGCCAGGTCATTGGTTTCTTCTTCCAGCGACACCTGTTTTTTATAGTATTCGTAGTCTTTGAATGCGTTGTTCAGTGAAAGATCTACCTGGGATTTTACATTATCCAGCGTGATGTTCTGAAAATCAAAATCTATCCTTGCATTCTGCACCTGTCTTTTTACATTAAAGCCGTTAAAAATTGGGATCGCAGCGGTAAATCCATAATTGAAAACGCCATTCCTGCTGAATTTAGGGCTGAAGGCATTGGTGGCAGCATTAGAGGTATTCCGGTTATAATTATAGCCTGAATTGAAGGATATTACCGGGAAGTAATCTGCCTTGCGTTCCTTTACGGTGAGCGCGGAAATGTTCACATTTTGTTGCTGTACTTTGATAGCCGTGTTGTTGTTGGCAATGTTTTGCTGCAATACAGCAAAGGAAAGACCGCTGTTTAACGGGATAGAGTCCACCACATCATAGCCGGTAGCGCCCGCAGGTACAGCCATCAGCTGGTTCAGCAGTGCTTTACTTTGTTCTATCAGTGTTTGCTGGCGAATATATAAAGCCTTCTGTGCATTGAGATCTACCTTTGATTGCAGCAGGTCCGTTTTAGGAGCAAGACCAGTACTGAATTTTGCATCAGAGAGTTTTACCCGTTCTTCGGAGATAGACATCTGCTCTGCCAATGCTTTTAACTGTTGCTTTTGCTGTACAATGTTATAGTATCCGCCGATGATAGTGGAGATGGAATTTTGTACCTGGTCTTTGATAGCCAGTTCGCCGAGATCGCGGATAGACGCCACCTTATTACGTGTAGCAAACATTTTTAAACCATCGAACAGCGTCCAGCTAAGCGTCACATTTCCTGTCAGGTTATTGCTCTTAATGCCGCTCGTGTCGCGTTTGGTGCCATTCACAAATTCCTGTTTGGTGGCGGTGTTGTTCCAGGTGGTTCCTGCAGTGCCATTCAAACGTGGTGCAAATGCAAAATTTGCATAAGCGTAATCGTTAGCTGCCAGTTCTGCGGTATTCCTGGCCAAACGGATATCGTAGTTATTTTTCAGTGCCACATCTATCGCCTGTTCGAGGGTAAGTACCTGCTGCTGTGCTTTTAACGCACCTGCACTTACCATGATCAGGAATAAGAGGAAACACTTCTTTATATTTTTCATCATAAATAGCATATCGTGATCATTCAAATCTGTTATACTCAGGCATGTGCTGCTGCTACCTGTGCTTCTTCATCGTTTTCCGTTTCATCTTCTTCACCAGCTTTGTGCAGGCCCCTGCGCGACAGGAAGGTGTACATGGCCGGGATTACAAACAGCGTCAGCACCAGTGAAAATATGATTCCGCCTACAATAACAATCCCCAGTGGAATACGGCTGGTGGCCGCCGCACCCAGCGACATGGCAATCGGTAACGCGCCGAGGGCCATCGCAAGGCTCGTCATCAGGATAGGACGTAAACGCATAGACGAAGCATGGATCACCGCTTCTGATTTTTGCATGCCGGAATCACGCTGATGGTTAGCAAATTCCACGATCAGGATACCGTTTTTCGTTACCAGCCCTATCAGCATAATTACACCAATCTGTGAGAAGATATTCCATGTTTGATTAAATATCCACAGCGAAAGTAATGCCCCTGCAAATGCCAGTGGCACGGTTAACATGATAATGAGCGGATCTACCCAGCTTTCAAACTGCGCGGCCAGTACCAGGTAAATAAGCACCAGCGCCAGTACCAGCGCAAACATTGTATTGGAGCCACTTTCCGCATAATCGCGGGAAGAGCCTGACAGGGCGGTATTGAAGGAGTCGTTCAGCACATGTTCCTGCTGCAGTTTATTGTAGATGCGATACATCTCGTTAATTCCGTCGCCGATGGTCCGGCCCGGAGCCAGTCCTGCAGATACGGTCGCCGATTTGTAACGGTTAAAGTGATAAATGATCGGCGGGCTGGTTTCTTCTTCAATACTTACCACGTTATCCAGCTGTATGGCTTCGCCGCGGGAATTGCGTACATACAGGTTCTGAAGATCCATCGGATCATCGCGGTCGGCGCGGAACACCTGTCCCATTACCTGGTACTGTTTACCGTTCCTGATGAAATAACCATAGCGGAGATTACTCAGCGCCAGCTGTAACGTGGAGGAAATATCCTGCACGGAAACGCCGAGCTGTGTTGCCTTGTCGCGGTTAATATGAATGCGCAGTTCCGGTTTATTGAATTTAAGATCCACATCTGTTCCCTGGAAAACGGGGCTATTGCCTACTTCTTCCATGAACTTCGGCAGCACGGTGGTGAGACTGTCGAAATTGATATGTTCCAATACAAAGGATACCGGCAACCCGCTGCGGCGGCCTACCTGGATAGTTTGTGTTTCAATGGCAAATACTTTACCCTCAGGGAATTTATTCATATTCCTGTTCACCATATTCACAATATCTTTCTGGGAGCGGGTACGGTCATGAGGCTCTGTGAGCATCACGTTGGCAAAGGCTGTATTTACTGCGCCGCCGCCGCTGAAACCGGGAGCGGTTACGCTCAGGATGATCTTCTTTTCAGGAATGGAATCGATCATGAACTTAGTGAGCTTATCCACATAGTCATCCATGTAGTCGAACGCGGTACCTTCCGGCGTGGTAATGGAAAGGCGGAAAGTACTGCGGTCTTCCAGGGGCGCCAGTTCCGACTGCAGTGTTTTAAAAAGAAAATAAATCATTACAAGACAACCGGCAATGATTAACCCGGCCACCCAGCGAAACCGCATAAACCCTTGCAGTGATTTCTGGTATCCGTCTTCCATCCAGCGGAAGAAAGGTTCTGTTTTAGTATAGAACCAGGAATGGGTATGTGTTTTACGGCCCAGTTTTACGTTGAGTACAGGTGTTAATGTAAGTGATACAAAGGCAGATATGATTACCGCGCCGGCTACCACAATACCAAACTCACGAAATAGTTGTCCTACGAAACCCTGGAGGAAGATAATCGGTAAGAATACAAATGCCAGTGTGATCGACGTAGCGATAACGGCAAAGAATATTTCTTCAGATCCTTCCCTGGCGGCCCGCATACGGGGCATCCCCTGTTCTATCTTCTTATAAATATTTTCGGTTACCACAATACCATCATCCACCACAAGACCGGTAGCCAGTACAATGGCCAGCAGGGTGAGGATATTGATGGTAAAGCCGCAGGCATACATAATAAAGAAGGCGCCGATCAGGGATACGGGAATATCGATGAGCGGACGGAGGGCCATGAGCCAGTCGCGGAAGAACAGGTATACGATAATAATTACCAGTACCAGTGCCACTATAAGGGTTTCTTCCACTTCTTCAATGGATTTTTTGATGAAGCGGGTGTTGTCCATGGCGATATTCACGGAGTAATCTTCCGGGATATCTTTTTTCAGCTGTTCGAACCTTTTATAAAATTCATCTGCGATAGCTACATAGTTGGAGCCGGGCTGCGGGATAAGCGCGAGTGCAATCATGGGACTGCCTGATTCCTTCAGCACGGTTTCTTCATTTTCCGGGCCAAGTACTGCCTGGCCAATATCGCGGATACGTATTTCGCTGCCGTTTACATTTTTGATGATCAGGCCGTTGAAGTCCTCTTCAGATACAAGCCGGCCGAAGGTACGCACGGTGAAGTCGGTGGCATTACCGGCTATTTTCCCGGAGGGCAGTTCCACGTTTTCGCGTAACAGGGCGGCTTGTACATCACCGGGGGTGAGGCTATAGGAAGATAACCTGGCAGGATCCATCCAGATACGCATGGCGTATCGTTTTTCACCCCATATCTGTATGGCGCTTACGCCGGGAATGGTTTGGAGTTTTTCCAGTAGTACGTTGGAGGCGTATTCGGTTACTTCCAGCTGGTTGCGGGTGTTACTCTGCACCGTCATGGAAATGATGGGATCGGAGTTGGCGTCCTGCTTGGACACTACCGGTGGCGCATCAATATCGGGTGGTAGCTGGCGCAATGCCTGTGATACTTTATCACGAACGTCGTTCGTAGCGCCTTCCAGGTCTTGCCCCAGTTCAAATTCAACAGTGATATTACTGCTTCCCTGGCTGCTGCTGGAAGAGATATTTTTGATCCCTGCAATACCATTGATCTGTTTTTCCAATGGTTCAGTGATCTGTGTTTCGATGATGTCGGAGTTAGCGCCTGCGTAGGAGGTGCGTACGTTCACGATAGGCGGATCGATTGCCGGGAAATCCCTTACCCCCAGAAAAGTAAAGCCCACCAGGCCGAATATCACGATAATGATATTCATCACGATAGCAAATACCGGGCGTTTGAGAGATAATGAAGGTAAACTCATGATAATTATTTTCAGATTTTCCTGCCGGGCTTCCCTTTGGCAGTGAGGCTGCCGGGGATAGAGCGGGGTGGAAAATGATTATTGTATCTTATTGTACTTCAACTGCATGCCTGGTTTCAGCTGGAGGATACCAGTGATAATAACCGTATCACCGGGCTGGAGGCCGCTGGTGATCTGTACGCTGCTTTCTGTTCTGATGCCTGTTTCTACTGTTACAAATTTGGCTTTGCCTTTATCGGCTATAATTACTTTTTTATCACGGGTACCGGGAATAACTGCCTGGGATGGTATCAGCAGGGCATCGGGCAGGTCTTTCAGCAAAATTTTCACTTTGGCGAAGGAGCCCGGGAACAGGATACCGCTATTATTAGGAACGATGGCACGGAGTTTTACAGTACGGGTGGTAAGGTCTATTTTAGGATCGATAGCATAAATGCTGCCTTTATATTCTTTATTGTCGCCGGAAACTAAAAAGTTGACCTGGTCGCCGTTCTTAATGGAATTACGGTATTTTTCTGCAACAGAGAAGTCCATTTTAAGCGGATCTATCTGCTGGAGGGTAGTAATAATGGTGGTAGAAGATACGATGGCGCCTTCACTGACATTACGTAAGCCGAGTTTGCCACTGAAGGGAGCCCGCAGTTCGGTTTTCTGTAACTGGGTCTGGGTATATTCCATATCTGCGCCGTAAGCGCTTACCTGGTTACGGGTCACATCTACATCCTGCTGGCTGATACCATTTATTTTAAGGAGATTTTCCTGGCGTTCCAGGGTTGTTTTAGCCAGTTGTTGCTGCAATTTCAGTTTTTGAAGCTGTGCTTTAAGGTCTTCATCATATAGTTTAACAAGGAGGTCCCCTTTTCTAACGGAGGTGCCTTCTTTAAAATAGAGGTGTGTGATACGGCCATTGATTTCCGGTTTTACTTCCACTTCTTCATTGCTTTGCAAGGTGCCGCTTGCTTCAATAGACTGATCGAGCCGGGATGTTTTAACGATCCAGGCATCAGTGAGCAGTAGCCGGGAAGCGCCTCCTTTGGCTCCTGATGCGGCAGCAGCTGGCTCTGCGGCAGGTTTGTTGCCGGCTATCTTCTTATAAACGAGGAAAATGACGATACCGGCTGCGGCCAATATAACTATTGTGCGAACGGTCTTTTTGGTGATGGCCATATCTTTTTTTATATATTTTTCTAACTTTTTACTATTGGTTCATAACACAGAAACAGGCTCCAAAAGGGATATCACCTCACAAGCCGGACAAATTTACGCATTGAGGGGGCTGAATGCTCCCGGCAACTGTTAAATAGCGTTAATGCTTTAGATAAGTGGTGAAATAACCGGTTGAATGGAGATATTTAAAGATTTATATGTTTTGAATTTTCAGAGAATGGCGTAATTGTCCCGAAAAAGGCGACTTTTGTGGTAAAATATGCAAATCTGTAATCCAGCCAGTATCAAAAATATATAAATTCTTTTATTAACAAAGCTATGAATATGTTTACTGTATTGGGTTTGGTGAGATTGTTCCTGCCGGGGCGTCCTTAAAATTCGGGCTATCTGTTGGCAATTCAATAAAAATTATATTTTTGCAGTCAAGTTTTAAACCAAAAACACTTAAAATTATGTCAGACATTGCATCAAGAGTTAAAAAGATCATCATTGACAAATTGGGCGTTGACGAAGCCGAGGTAACTCCTGAAGCCAGCTTCACCAACGACTTAGGCGCTGACTCTTTGGATACGGTAGAACTGATTATGGAATTCGAAAAAGAATTCAACATCTCCATTCCTGACGAACAAGCTGAAACTATTACTACTGTTGGCCAGGCAGTTGCTTACCTGGAAGAACATGTAAAATAATCCTACTAATCAGAATTGTTTTAATGCAACCAAGACGAGTTGTCGTTACAGGTTTAGGCGCTCTTACACCGCTCGGCAATACTGTAGCCGATTTCTGGCACGGATTGACGAACGGTGTATCCGGCGCGGATTATATCAAGCAATTTGATGCTTCCAAGTTCAAAACCCGTTTTGCTTGCGAACTGAAAAATTTTGATCCTGCTAACTACCTGGACAAAAAGGAGGCCCGTAAAATGGACCCCTTTACACAAACGGCTGTAATTGCCGCAGATCAGGCGATACTGGACGCCAATATCAATAAAGACAAGATCAATGCTGATCGTGTTGGAGTGATATGGGGTACTGGTGTTGGAGGTATGATCAATTTCAGTCATGAGCTGAGAGATTTCCACACAGGGGATGGTACGCCCCGCTTCAGTCCTTTCTTAATTCCGAGGCTTATTCTTGACATTGCTGCCGGGTACATTTCTATCCGTCACGGTTTCAGGGGGCCTAATTTTTCCGTTGTATCTGCCTGCGCATCGGCTACCAATGCTATTATTGAAGCCATGTACAGTATCCGTTACGGTAAAACCGATATGGTAATTACAGGCGGCTCGGAAAATGTGATCAACGAACCTTGTGTTGGCGGTTTCAACGCCATGAAGGCTTTGTCTGAAAGGAATGAAGATCCAAAAACAGCTTCCCGTCCCTTTGATCTTGACCGTGATGGTTTTGTAATGGGTGAAGGAGCCGGTGCCCTTGTACTGGAGTCGTTAGAACACGCACAGGAAAGAGGCGCCAAAATTTACGCAGAACTGGCCGGCGGCGGCGCAACTGCAGATGCATACCACATTACCGCACCACATCCGGAAGGACTGGGGGCACTCAATGTAATGCGGAATGCTTTGGTAGATGCCGGGATGCAGGCAAACGAAATAGATTATATCAACGTTCACGGTACTTCCACCCCATTGGGAGATATTGCCGAAGTAAAAGCCATTCAGCACGTTTTTGAAGAGCATGCCTATAAAATGAACATCAGCTCTACAAAATCAATGACAGGGCACTTACTCGGGGCTGCCGGCGCCGTTGAATCCATAGCCGTAATTATGTCTATCATCGATAGCATAGTTCCTCCTACGATCAACCACTTTAATGACGACCCGCAATTAGACCCGAAACTGAATTTTACTTTCAATATCGCACAAAGGAGAGAAGTAAACGCCGGATTGTCCAACACCTTTGGATTTGGCGGACATAACGCTTCCGTGATTTTTAAAAAATTTGTTCCTTGATCTTGATTGTGTGAGTTTACTGCCAGGTTTTTTATATCGACTTGTTTCCAAAAAAAGGCACTTATATAAAGAGCTGCACAACCTGCTGGGTTTTCCGCCCGGTAACTTTGCCCTTTATGAAGTGGCCCTGAGCCATCGTTCCAGTAAAGAGAAATTCCTGGAAAGCAACGAACGGCTGGAATACCTCGGTGACGCTATTCTCGGCGCCATCGTGGGAGATTATCTCTTTAAAAAATATCCCTATAAAACAGAAGGTTATTTAACAGAGATGCGCTCCAAGATCGTTAACCGGCAACAACTGAACGATATCGCTATCAAAATGGGCCTGCGTAAGCTCACTATCTACGACAAATACAACAGCTTCCTCAAAATCAGCCAGATATTTGGCAATACGCTCGAAGCCCTCGTAGGCGCGGTATACCTGGACCGCGGTTATAATAAAACCCAACAGTTTGTGCATAAACGCATTATCATGCCTTACATAGACATGGAACTGCTGGAAACCGTGGAAATGAACCACAAAAACAAATTGTACGGCTGGGCCAATAAAAACGGCAAAACGCTGGAGTTTGAACTGCTCGAAGAGCAGATGGACAATGGCCGGCGTATCTTTACCGTTGGCGCCGTAGTGGATGGACAGCTCATTTGCAGCGGTAAAGCCTTCAATAAAAAAGATGCCAGCCAGATTGCCGCACAGCAAGCCATTATACAGCTGGGGTTAACCGACTAGCCTTTATCATTCTTACTTTCTTACCGGGTGTCTCAATATCGTTTTCAGCTTTGCCGGCGCTGTTTTCCTGTAGTCTGATAAATAAATTTCATGATGACGCCCATTCATATGCAGTCCCTGCTGCTGCATGAAATCATCCATTTTTTTCAATGATACCGGCTCCTCGCTGAAAGGACCAATATGCATAAGTTGCACACACAACCCTTCTTCAATGTATTTAAGATCTACCTGCCGGATGAATGCGGATTTTTTCTTTTTTTCTGCGGAAAGCACCGCTTCTGAAAACAGCTGCCGTGTAATGTGATCCGGCATCCTGATGGCCAGTTCATAATGCCATTGATCGCGGGGCACTTCAAGAGGATTCACGTTGTTGTTTTCCACCCACCAGAAGCCTTCCAGCTTACTCACAATAAAGTCGATGCCCCTGTGTTTGCTGCCGAACTTAATACCATAAGCTACTGTATACAACGCTTCCGTAACCTCGCTAAAGGCGGCCCCGTTGGGATCGCCTTTTCCTGTGATGGTTATAAACAAACCTTTTTCCATGGTGGTCAGTTCCGGTGTTTTAGCAGCGGAATAGTATGGTTTAAATTCTTTGGTCAGATCCAGTTTACTCATATTTTTCAATGTTAATTGTACATCAAAAGCAAAGGCAGCGAGCAGCAGCCAGCCCGAGATGATATAGACTTTCATTTTTTCAGGATTAAAATCCCCCGGAATGCCGGGGGATGCTTAGCGGTTAACTCACACCAATCTGTATGTTGGTAATATTTTGCTCCGGTTGTTCAAAATTATACCGGAGATATTGTTCCCTCGTATAGCCGGTTACCTGCATGTTCAGCATTCCAATGCCGGCGAACAGCTTACCGTAAGTAGTGGCCAATTGCTCCCAGGCGCCATGGTGCTGCATGCTTACGCAGTTAAAGGCAGGAAGCGTTTCGCAATGCCACGAAGCAGCAACAGGTTTTACGGCTGTTACCGGAAGGCCTATATCCAGGGTAAATACGGTATCGGGCTTCCCGTCGAAATTGCGGTAATGCCATTCCGGTGCGCCGCATATTTCCATTCCGGCGTTGATGGCCTCCTGGTATACCTCTTTGATAGCGGTACGTACAAGAGATATCATGCCGGCATAGTTAGTTTCGTAGCGCTGATAGAAGAAGTGAAAGGGCGCTGCCGTCAGCATCTCCGGAAGAACGGCCGATTGATCAAAGAAGCCGAACCAGAATTTAAGGGGTTCTATCTCCAGTAAATTAAAATGCTGATAGATGGCTTTGGCAAAAGCAGTCATTGCAGTACCGCTGGCCGTAATGATCTGTTTACCGGCTACCGCAGGCGCCTGCTGGTATTGGTTGGCGCCTTTATAAGCGGGGGCCTGTAGTTTTAATACTTCGGGATGATTGCTGGTATGGGCAATATTATCAAGAAAACCATGTTGTGCCAGTAAAACGGTGGCGCCGCAAATAGCGGCAATTGTTTTCTGCTGTGCCAGTAATTGCTTTACCAGCGGGACAACAGCAGTATTGGCGCCATTCTCCATTGCAGTCCCGCCGGGGAGTATGAGCAGGTCGATATCGGCTTTCATTGCCTCCTCAAGGCTTATGTGGGGTTGTACTTTCAGTCCCCCGCCGGAGGTAATGGCTTCGCCGGTAAAGGAAAAGGTAACAATGCGGGCATCTGTGAAGTTTGCTATGCCATACAGGGCCAGTGCAGGTTCCCAATCCGAATAGCTATCGAACAGGAATACATAACAATTGCGAAGCTGGTTCATATTTGTATCGTTTTTGATCACAATACAAAGCAACAACCGGGTTGTGACAACCTTATGTCAGCAGTATCCGGAAATTTATAAATAATGTCCGTGTAACTCCGTTATAAGGTTTCCTATGGTGGTTTTTAGCTCTTCCGGCTGAAGTACATCCGCCTGGTTGCCAAACATAATGAGCCAGCGGGCAAAGTAATTCAGAGAGGAATGCAGGAAGGTAAGTTCTGTTTTATCGCCCACCACCTTTTCTTCCATAAGGCCAAAGTAGTACTTCTGTTCCCTTACATACCGTATTACTTCGTTGTCCAGGGCTATTTTAATGAGGTAGGTATTTTCGGTTTCAGTGTGCCTGCTGCGTTGTTGCTCCAGGTAGTCCTGCAAAGACAGGTGTTTATCTTTTTTATAAGTGGCCGGCAGTACACTTAGTTTACGGATCCGGTCTACCCGGAAATCGCGGTAACCCTGCCTCAGGCGGCAGTAAGCGATCAGGTGCCAGTTGGCGCTGCTGTGGAAAATGCCCACCGGTTCTACTTCCCTGCGGGTAGCCACTTCTTCCTGGAAGGAAAAGTACTCCATACTGATCACCTGGTTCATGCCCAGGGCCTGCTGAATATCGGAAAGGAAGCGGTTGGGGAACTCGGATGCCTCTGACACTACGGGGCGGAACCGCAGCACGGCAATGTTCTCATCCAGTGATTCCAGGTAGTCTTTTTCTGTTCCACGGAGCACGGAGCGGATCTTTTCCATTGCCAGGCTGAACTGTTTCCGGTTGCTATGGTCGCTGAACTGTTCCATCAGTTTTTCTCCTGTGAGGAGCGCTGCCGCCTCTTCTTTTGAAAACATAACGGGGGGCAAATGATACCCTTCCACGATGTAATAGCCAGTACCTGCTTCCGCCCCGATGGGTACACCAGCCTCCTGCAGGGCTTTTACATCCCTGTATACCGTTCTCAGACTGATGTTAAAGCGATCAGCAATTTCGGAGGCCTTTACTATTTTTTTACCCTGTAATTGTATGAGGATGGCGGTAAGCCGGTCGATACGGTTCATGGAAGTATTCAATTC
>NZ_DATMTE010000444.1:0-3177 GCF_035564935.1 Chitinophaga sp.
TAATAATCCCATAATTCAATACCGTTTTTTAAAGTTAAAACGGGGCCTTCTGCGAAGGCAGACCAGGAAGGGGTATTAAGCGAGGAATCGGTAGCAGGATATATAAGCACCTGGCATACCAGGTGCTTCAGCCTGCCGGCTACGGCAGTGGCTAATGCGCCTCCGGCACTGTCTCCGGCTACCGCCATACAAGCACTATCTACGCCCAATTCCGCCGCATGTTGCATGATCCACCGGGTAGTATCGATACAATCATTCAAACCATGGGGAAACGGGTATTCAGGAGCAAGCCGGTAATCCACCGAAATGATTACCACTCCTGATAAATTGGTAAGTTGCCGCAAAGGGCGGTCGTGCGATTCAAGGCTGCCCTTGAAGAAACCGCCGCCATGGAAAAAGACCAGTACCGGCAATGCCTTTTTATCATCAGGCCTGTAAATCCTGATGTTAACAGCCCGGTCGGTAAACTCAATGGTTCTGTTTTCAACTGCAAATACTTTTTCCTGTTCCCCTGCAAGGGGTACCAGCGCTTCATAGAAAGTTCTTGAAGCCAGCACCTTATTTTCGGTGTGGGCAATGTTAAGTGACTTCATGTAAGTCAATGCTTCCTGTACCTGTGGTAAGATTTCCATTTTGCTATCATTTGAAAACAAATTTCCAACAAAGCGCTATACAAGGGAAATAGCTTATTTTATGAGCTGTCATAAAAATTATTATAACTTTATTGTATGGTTAATCTGGAATGGTACAGGACATTTAAAGCCGTTTATCAGACAGGGTCACTAACAGCTGCATCAAAGATTTTGTTTATATCGCAGCCCAACGTGAGCCAGCATCTTTCTTTGCTGGAAGCACATGTTGGAAAGCTGCTTTTTGAACGGAAGCCGAAAATTGTGCCTACGGATTATGGTAAGTTGTTTTATACGCAGGTTGTGGAACCATTGGAAAAGCTGGAAAAAGTGGAGTCGGGTTTTAGTGCGGCCGTTTTAAAAAAACAAACTCCCATTATACGGTTAGGTGTTGTACAGGAATATTTTGAAGCCGTATTATCTGAAAGAATAACCAGCATTGATGCCAGCCTTGTTTTGTCTTTCGGACATACCAAAGAGTTACTGGGGAAGCTGCACAGGGGCGCACTGGATTTCGTGGTGGCTACTAAGCTGGCCGATTACAGGCACCTTATTTTTGAGCCGGTCCGGCAGGAAAATTTTATCATCGCAGGTAATAAAACAATTGACACCACGGCATTTGATAATTGTATTAAGAAGGAAGACTGGGAGACAGCGGAGGCCTGGTTGTTGTCACAACCCTGGTTTGCGTATACTACCGATCTTGCTATCATACGCAGGTTCTGGAAAAAGAACTTCTTCAAACGCCCGGTTATTAAACCCTACTGTGTAATACCGGACATGAATCTTATTTTAAAATCCCTGAAGCACAGTAAGGCTTTGACAGTGGCTGCAAACTACCTGCTGAACGATGATTTAAAGATAATCTGGCGTGGCAGGGCAGCTGTTGAGAATACCTTGTACCTCGTTTATGATGAAACGAGGATGACAGCGGGGCAGGTGGGGATGATGAAGCAATTCTGTAAGTAGGCGATTAAAAACCGCTATCCAAAAATGCTCATGTAGTTTCATTATATTCAATCACTATCATTACTTCCAATAAACCTGATCTCCATTATCTTCTGTTCAAACTCACCGGCAGGAACCAGTGCGCGCGATTTAACCCGCATCTTATAAGTATATACCGTGCTAACACTGTAATCCAGTATTTTGGCGATAGCCTCCTGTTCATTTATGCCCAGGCGCATTAACGCAAATATCCTGAGCGTAGCATTAAGCGTTTCACCGGTTTTCAGTGAAATCTGATCTTCCTCTTTTAACAGTGCATTAAAGGAAGAGATGAAGTTAGGGAACATGGTTAAAAACGAAGTATCAAGCAGGTTGTATAAATTCCCTTTTTCCTCTTTGATATGAATATCATTTAGAAACTGGCTGACATCCTTATATTTTCCCAGTTTAATATTGTGGAGGGTTTGGTGTTTTATTTTTTCTAATGTTTCTATATATGACGAGCATGTTTTAAAGAACAACCCGATAAGCTGCTCTTTTATTTTAGAGGATTCCCAGAGCTTACCATTGACGCTTTCCAATTCCTTGTTTTTTTCCTTTATTATCAGCTCGTTTGCCTTGATCCGCAGTATTTGTCTGCGGTAAATGACCAGCAGGAAAAACAATATAACGGCAACAATCAAAAAGGTTAGAAAGCCGATAAGCAGTTTATCCCTTTCATGTTGCTTTTCATCAATCACTTTACCTGCCACCAATGGCAACATTGATTCGATTTGCACCGCACGGTTTCTGGCTCCATATAACTTGGCGTTACGGGCAGCTTCCTGCATGAAAATATAGGCATCATTTGTTCTGCCCAGTTTAAAAAGCTCCTGGCCAAGTAGAAATATAGCAAGTGTTTCTTTGGTAGATGAGCGGATATCGTTGATTACCGCAAGCGCCAGGAAACGTATCCGGTCATGACCTGTATAGGCAAAGCTGATCCTGGTAGCCACCATCGCAGTGCCGTGTTCCGGCAAATGACGCTGTATAATATAATGATAGAAGAAATCGGGAGTTAATTTTTCGTTTTTTACCGAATCAGGGAGAAAGGCCAGGTTGATGGTCTTCTCGAAATCGTTGGAAGGCGTAACTGCTTCGGCATTTTTAAAGTCCTTCTCGGATTCCCTGTAATAGTTTTGTGAAAAATAAGCGTCATTATCATAGTCGGCGATACCGGCGTTTAGCCGTGCCCGCAAAATCAGGTAATCGGTTTTGAGTGCGCTGGAGAGCCTGGCCGTATCTATTTCCTCCGTAACATCGAAAGCTTCTTTATAAAATCCTGTATTCAGCAGGATGGTTCCCAGCATCATTTTGCTCCGGATGAGGGGATCCATTTTCTGGAACTTCCAGGAAATATCTATCATTTTTTTTACATAGATAAATGCAGAATCGAATTTAAAGGAACGGTATTCTTCAAAGATCTTCGAGTAGAGGTCGAACCGCGCATTAAAATTTGTGCTGTCTGTATGAAGTAACTGGAACTGCAGGCCGTTTATCCGCTTTTCTTTTTTCTGATCATAAAAGTTCTCCCTGGCGAGTTCCGACTTAAGAACAGTTA
>NZ_DATMTE010000445.1:0-9154 GCF_035564935.1 Chitinophaga sp.
AATATGAAAGAAGTACTGGTATGGAAAAAAGACGAACCGGTATTTGAAGATGTTTCCTTTGAAGCAGCTATTCCACTGATCAACAAATATTACGGTATTGATATCCGGTTCAGGGATGAATCCCTGCGGAGCAAAAAATTCACTGGCAATTTTATCAACGACCCTATGAAACAGGCGCTGGACGTAATTTGCGAGCTAACGCATGCTCAATGGGAAAAAGGACAGGACAGTATTATCTGGCTGGATAAACGATTTTAAAAAAGGCTATACTAAGGACGAGTTAGTATAGCCGGTTGTCTTAAACATTTAGGTAAACATTTAAAAACTACCCAAAGGTATGAAATTTCTTATCAGGGGAAGGCTACGCCTTTTCCCAAAGCGAACGTTTGCGTATTATATGAAATTAAGTTGCTTACTCGCCTCTGCTTTTCTTTTCAGCATCAATATGCTGGTAGCTGCTCCCGGCAAAGCGCAGCGATTGGAAGAAGTAGACGTTACCGTGAATCTTAAACGGCAGTCACTAAAGGAGGGGATCCGGCAGATCCAGCAACAAAGCGCTTTTAAATTTGCTTATGTAGCCGCCCAGCTCTCTCCCTATGACAACATTACTTTGCCGTCGGAACGCAGGTCGGTATTACAAACCCTCAACCTCCTGCTGGAAAATACCAGCCTCGCCTGGTCGCTCAATGGTAACACCATCGTTATCACCGAAAAGCGGATCACCGATCCCGTGCCATTATCCGCACGTGTGATCACCGTAAGCGGCAAGGTGACAGATGAAAAAGGCAACGGGCTGCCCAATGTAACCATTACCATCAAAAATGGCGGTGGCGGCGCCATTACAGATGTCAACGGCCACTTCTCCATTAGGGTACCCGACGAAAAGAGCATGCTTGTTTTCAGCATGATAGGCTATGCTTCCGTGGAAATAGCCGCGGGTAGCAGCACACCGCTGAATATTATACTGAAGGAAGAAACCCGTTCACTGAATAACGTAATAGTAGTGGGATACGGTACCCAGAAGAAAAGGAATGTAACCGCTGCCATCGCTTCTGTACCTATGGCCGAAATGCGCGACATGCCCCTTTCTAATGTGGCCACCGGTATGCAGGGAAAGATCCCCGGCGTGGTGGTACAGCAAACAGGCGGCGCCCCCGGCGCTACACCCGCCATCAAAGTACGTGGCTTTGGCTCTATCACGGCAGGTACCAACCCGCTTATTGTGGTAGATGGAAACATTGTAGACGCCAGCATTTTCAGTAACCTCAGCAGCACCGATATTCAAAGCATTGATGTGCTGAAAGATGCGTCTTCCACCGCCATTTATGGCTCCAAAGGTTCTAACGGCGTGTTGATTGTAACCACCAAACGCGGTAAATCCGGTAAAACGAAGTTTAACGCCGACGTATATACGGGATTCCAGGAGCTGTCTAAAAAAATAGATGTACTGAACTCGCAGCAGTTTGCCGAGTTCTCCAAAGAAGCCTCCAACAATGCTTATCTCGATAATGTACCCGGCGCCAGTATATCAGATCCTAACACGGTAAGGCCATCTTCGTACCTGCGGTACCGTTATCCCCGCGGCGATCTGTTCGAATGGTTCAACTTTGATGACCCGCAAAAAGTGGCCGCCATGCCTACCTACGATTACCAGGACATGATTTTCCGGAAAGGAATGATCAACAATTACCAGGTAACCGCCAGCGGTGGTAACGATAATGCACAATACCTGGTAACCGGCGGCTACCTGAAACAGGACGGGATCATTGAAAAATCAACGCTGGACCGCTACTCTATCCGTGCCAATGTAGACATCAACGTATCGGAACGCTTCAAGCTGGGGGCCAATATCAACCCGGTATATAAGATCCAGAACGATGTAAACAGCGATGGCCACTGGGCTAACAACGGCATCATCAATGCGGCCTTATCTGCCGTACCAATGACGCCCATCTGGAATGACGACCATAGCGCCTATACCTCGCAAACCGCGCTGGCCGCCCCTTATGGCTGGCCCGGCATCACCAACCCTGTAGCTAACATTACCGAGAATCCGAATGAGCTGATCACCACCAATTTGCTTACCAATGTGTACGCATCCTATAATTGGAAAGATTTTACCTATCGTGCCACCGGTAATTTCAATGTCGGGTCTACCAGGAGGAGTTCCTATAAAACCTCCCGCCTGCCGCTGAACCAGATATTGCCGCCTACACAGGCCGTGGGAGCAGATTCTACTGATATGACCACCAGTTGGTTATTTAACCAGACCCTCAACTATACAAAAACCACCGGTCCGCACAACATTGATGTATTGGTGGGTATGGAAGCGTATAAACTTCAATACCAGAAAAGCCAGGCGGTTGGTACCGCTTATGCCAACGACGTAGTGCCAACGCTGAATGCAGCAGGGTTACCAAGCAGTGTCTATTCTTTCAGAACCGCCAGTACCTCCACCTCCTACTTTGGCCGTGCTACCTATAACTACAAGGAAAAGTACATCGCCAATGTATCCCTGCGCGCTGACGGATCTTCCATTTTCGGCGCACAAAACAGGTGGGGCGTATTCCCCGCCGGCTCCGTGGGATGGGTGCTTACAGAAGAGCCGTTTATGAAAAACATCCCGGTGATCTCCAACGCTAAGCTGCGCGTAAGCTATGGACTGGCAGGTAATAACCAGTTCGGCGAGAACTACCCCTACCTTGCTACGCTCAGTGCAGATAACTACAGCTTCAACAATTCACTGGTAAACGGCATTGGCGCCGCCACACTGGGTAACCCGCAACTGGGATGGGAAAAAAGCAAACAGTTTGACGCCGGCGCCGACATCGGGTTATTCCATGAAAGGGTCGTTATCGGTATCGACTACTATAAAAGAAATACCAACGACCTGTTGCTGGCGGTGAACGTGCCAACCATCACCGGCTTCAGCACTGTTGTAAAAAATATCGGCGCCATTGAAAATAAAGGATGGGAATTTTCCGTTGCCTCCCGCAACCTCACCGGCGCCTTTACCTGGAACACCAATGCCACCCTTTCCTTTAACCGCAATACCGTAACAGCGCTGGGACCTACAGGGGACCCCATCCGCAGCAATTCCGGCGTGAATGAAACCAATATCACCGTTATCGGCAAACCGATCGGTAATATCTACGGATACAAACAGATAGGCATCTTCCAGAACCAGGCCGACCTGGATAAATTCCCCCACGATATTACTTCCAGGCCGGGTGATGTGAAGTTTGAAGATGTAAATAAAGATGGAAAGATCACCGCAGATGACCGCACAGTAATTGGGAACAGTCAACCTGATTTTATTTACGGTTTAACCAACACTTTCCGCTATAGGAACTTCGATCTTATGGTGGCCATACAAGGCCAGCAGGGCGGACAGATACTGAACCTCAGCCGCCGCTTCTTTGAGAACGTAGAAGGCAGCGCTAACCAGCTCACTACTGTACTGAACCGCTGGCAGTCGGAAGATAAACCGGGTAACGGCATTATCCCCCGCGCCAACCAGCGCACTACCGGTAACAACGGCGCTATCTCCGACCGCTGGGTGGAAGATGCCAGCTACCTGCGTATCCAGAACGTAAGCATTGGCTACCAGCTGTCTGAAAAACTATTGCAGCACATCCGGGTTCAACAGGCCAGGATCTATTTGTCCGCCCAAAACCTGTACACCTTTACCAATTACCTGAACTACAATCCTGAAGTAAGCAATTACGAAGGCGCTTTAACCAGCGGCGTAGACTATGGCCGGTATCCGCTCGCCAGAACATTCGTGGTTGGGGTAAATATCGGATTCTGATCTTGCTAAAAAATTAAAGAACATGCGCATAAATTATATATACATATTACTGGCAGCAGCGGTGTCATTTACCGCCTGCAAAAAGAGCTTCCTTGAGCAGCTCCCTCCTTCTACAGCTACCACCGAAAACTTTTACAAAACGGCAGACGATTTCAAAAATGCACTCAATGCCAACTACGGTTCCTTACAATCGGGCGGGGTGTTTGGCAACGCATACATTTACGGCGATATTCCATCTGATAATAATTTCCCCGTGCCATCCGGTACCATAACAGACCAGGATGAATTTGACCGGTTCTATATCAAAACCACCAACCCGTTTGTGGCTGCACGCTGGAGCGATAGCTACAAAGCCATTTCCCGCAGCAACACCATCCTTTCAAGGATTACGCCCATTGCCATGAGCGATTCGCTGAAAAAGCGCTTCACCGCTGAAGCACAGTTTCTCCGCGCGCTGGTATACTTTAACCTGGTACGTTCCTTTGGCGATGTGCCGCTGGTAGTTACCGAAATCACCAATGCCGACCAGGCATATGAATATACACGCGACCCGGCGACCAGTGTGTACGCACAAATTGAAACCGACCTGAAGGCTGCCGAAGCCGTACTACCGGTAAGCTATACCGGCGCCGACATCGGCAGGGCTACCAGCGGAGCCGCCAAAGCCTTACTGGGAAAGGTGCTGCTCACACAACATAAATATCCAGAGGCGGCAGCAAAGCTCAAAGAAGTGATCAGCTCGGGCGCCTATGCCATACTGGATAAATATGCAGATGTATTTGATGTGGCAAAGAAAAATAATAAAGAATCCGTTTTTGACGTGCAATACAAATCCGGCGGCTTAAAGGAAGGCAACCCCCTGCCTAATTCATTTGCCCCTGAAAACTCCGGTAATGCCGTGATCATGTTCGGCGGCGATGGTAATAACCAACCAACTCCCGATATGGAAAACGCTTATGAAGCCGGTGATGTAAGAAAGAATTTTTCTATGGCCACTTCTTATGTAAATGCCAGCGGAACTACTGTAAATTATTATTTTGTGAAGAAGTACTTTGATGTACCTGCCACTAAAAATGATAATGGCAACAACTTCCCCGTGATCCGTTATGCAGATGTGTTGCTGATGTATGCAGAAGCCCTCAATGAAATTGGCTACCAGGGCGGCGGCGAAGCTTTTACTTACCTGAACAGCATCCGTAAGAGAGCAGGGCTTGGAGAAAAAACAACCACCGATGTGCCCAACCAGGCAGCATTCCGGCTGGCTATAGAAAATGAAAGACGCGTGGAACTGGCTTTTGAAGGACATCGCTGGTACGACCTGGTACGCACCGGCAGGGCCATCCCGGTGCTTAACAGCAAAAAGGCACAGATCAGGTTAGTAGCCGATCTTACTGCCGATAACCTGGTGATACCTGTGCCGCAAAGCCAGATAGATATCAACAGGGATAAGATCAAACAAAACAAAGGATATTGATGATACGTAAAACCGTTCTTATTTTTTTATGTTTAACAGCTGGTATGGCAAGTGCTTTTGCACAAACCAACCAGCTGTTGGCTTATGTAGATCCCTTCACCGGCACAGCTAAAAGCACCACGCTCACAGCGCTTATGCATGGCGCAGGCACGGAGCAGCTGGCCAATACCATTCCTGCCATTGGTACGCCTTTCGGTATGACCCAATGGACGCCACAAACCAGGCTCACCGAACAAAAATGTGTAGCGCCTTATTACTATACCGATTCCCTTTTCACCGGCTTCCGCGGTACACACTGGCTCAGCGGCTCCTGCACACAAGATTACGGCAGTATGACCATAATGCCGGTTTGCGGGGAACTTAAAACCGTTCCTGAAAATTATGCGGTTCCCTTTGTAAACACCAGTGAAAAGGCTACACCCGCTTACTACGGCATCCTGCTGGGTAAAAATAAAATAAAGGCGGAGGTAACTGCTACTGCGCGTTGCAGCATGATGCAGTTCACCTTCACTAAAGACGATGATTGTTATATGATCATCCGGCCCAACAGCGACCGGGGTAAAGGCGCCGTGTATATCGACCGGCAGCGGAAAGAAATATCCGGCTATAACCCCGCGTTCCGCATCTACCAGGGACAGGGGCAGCCTGCCGGTTTCAGTGGTTACTTCGTTGTGCAGTTTGAAGAAGGCTTCAATGAAGCCAACGTATTCCAGGGCAACCATGTATTAACTGCCGATAGCATCAAAGACCAGGCAGGCATTGGCAGCGCTGTGAAATTCAGTGTACATAAAGGCAGCGTGATCAGGATCCGTGTAGGTACCTCTTTCACCAGTATTGAAGCTGCCCGGGAAAATCTTGCAGCAGAAATCAATCACTGGGATTTTAACGCAGCAACTGCAGCAGGCAACGAGGTATGGAACAAGGCACTGGGTAAAATTGAAGTAACCGGTTCTTCCGAAAAAGATAAGAAGATCTTCTATACTGCATTATATCATACCATGCAACACCCACGCCTGTTCAGCGATGTAAAAGGCACTTACCCCGCTTTTGCGCAATCGTACCAGGTAAAACAACTGGCCTCCGGCAACTACTACGACGACTTTTCCATGTGGGATATTTACCGCGCACAGCTGCCGTTGTATGAAATACTTGACACCGCGCTGATCAACGACCTGGTACGTTCCCTGATCCTGAAAGGGCAGCAGGGCGGGTGGCTCCCTATTTTCCCCTGCTGGAATAATTACACAGCTGCTATGATCGGCGATCATGCCATTCCTTTTATTGCGTCTGCCTATAATAAAGGTATCCGCAACTATGATATCAAAGAAGCGTACCGGCTGATGCGGCAAAACGCTTTTGATACCGCCGCTGCAGCCGATTATAAAGAAGGCAAGGGCCGCAGGGCTTTGTCTTCTTACCTGAAATACGGGTATGTTCCTTTGGAAGATAACGTGCCATATGCCTTCCATAGCCGCGAACAGGTATCCCGCACACTGGAATATGCTTTCGACGATTATGCTTTATCCACCATTGCGAAAGCATTAAACCGGCAGGAAGATTACGCAGCGCTGAAGAAAAGAGCCGGCAACTATGCCAATGTGTTTGATCCGCAGCTGGGAGATGTAAACGGCCGGTACGCATCGGGCAATTGGTATGAACACCCCGACAGGGATAAGAAAATGTTTTTTATTACGGAGGGAACACCACGGCAATACGGATTCTACGTGCCTCATGATATTCCCGGGCTCATCAAACTAACCGGCGGCAGCAAAAAGTTTGAAGCGGCGCTGGACAGTCTTTTCCTGAAGCAGCAATATTGGCATGGTAATGAGCCCGGTCACCAGATCCCTTTTCTCTATAACTACGTAAACGCGCAAACGAAAACAATTGCGCACACCCGCGAAATCAGGGCGATGGAATACGGCGTAGGGCCGGGAGGGTTATGCGGTAATGATGATGCCGGCCAGATCAGTGCCTGGTACGTGTTTGCCGCTATGGGCTTTTACCCCGTGAACCCCGTTGCGCCGGAATATGCCATCACGATTCCTGCGTTTGAACGTATTGTTATCCATACCGGCGTTAATACCACTACCACCATCAATGTAGATAACAAATATATGCCGGCGTTTATTGGCGCCATTAAAAAGGACGGTAAGCGATACAATACTAAACGCCTGTTGCATACCGACCTGATGAAAGGAGGCGTATTTGATATTTATCCTGCCGATGGCAGTCAGTAATTAATTGCAGCGGAAGCTGCTCCATAGCTGGTCCATTTGCTGCCAGATAATATGCGTGGCGGGCTGGGGGGAAATTTCAAAGAAAAGGGCGGTACGCTCCTGCGCTTCGCAATGCTTTACATGTATGGTACAGTGCAATTCCACAGGGCGCTGTACCATATAATTCAACATCCGGATACTGCCTCCGTAGGTATCTGCATCTCCCGCTGCTGTTTTCACTTTTTTGATATTCACAATGGTAGGCACCTGTTTCTCTGCAGGTATCCGGCGACTAATGATATTGCGGTTTACAAGGCCATTATAGTAAGCGGTAAGATAGCTGTTTAATGTAGGTGCATCTATCACCGGTTTATCTTTCAGCCACCAGAGGAAGGCATACGACCAGTGTTCCGCGCTGGCGCTGTCGCCCCAACCGGGTGCAAAGCGGATGTCTTCCACCCCTTTATAGCGGATCTCCGGCGCAAAATCGACCGGCACCTCGAAATGTTCTGTGCCCCAGCCTTTGGGCTTATTCAATTTATAAGGCGGCTGCCAGTTCACCGGGTCAAAAATATCCAGGGTATGTTTGATCCATTGTATACATTCGGTTTCATCTACAATAGAAAATGCTTCCGGGTAGCGGGAACCATTAATACGTTTGCCCGGTTGTTGCGCCACCATAAACGCCGCTTCCGTATTGCCTGCCAGGAGCAGGCGGCTCACCAGTTCCGTGGCATCGGGTATATAGGTATCGTATAAGCTGTTGCGTCGTTCCTTCAGTAACCAGGCAATGTCCGTATCATAATATACGCGAACGGGTATACGTTGCAGGTACCGTTCATTGCCAGCTGCGGTATCCCGGCTGTTAAAAGGCGTGAGCGCCTGGTAACGTTCCCGCCGTGTAGCCGGCGTTCCGATTTCACGGGTCATTTTATCGATGATAAAACCGGCGTCTCCTACCTGTCCGTCGTTCGGTTGTTTGCGGATCACCTGCTGGCACCAGTCCCATAGTCCAAACAGGTCCACCGGGCCGCTCACAGTAAAAACGGCTTTGGGATGTATGGCGTATGCGGCCGGGAACTGTTGGGTTAATTCCGTATAACGCAATGCGATGTTACTGGCATAATCATACCCCGCCAATACAAATTTCGATGTATCCGCTTTATACTTACCGGCTATGTGCCGCAATACAGTACTAACGCGGTTTACAGCAGCTGTATCGGCATACAGCAACTCTTTCATGGGAACAAAAACAGTCAGCAGATCATTGGCGCAGGCCACATTGTGCAGCTTTGTTTCCGGCACCAGGTTATCCGGCCGGTAAAAGTTATACAGCACCACCACTACGCCTTTTATATGATGGGAAAGCGGTGGTACGGCAAGGTAAGTATTGCCTGTACTGTCTTTCGGATCAAAAACCACTTTCTCCGGGTACTGCGCATAAACGGATGCCGCAAAAAAAACAGCAGTAATCAACAAGGCAAAAAAACGGGTGAGCATGATCAGGTAATTTTAGTACGGAAAGCGTTTCCCCCTACCGCTAAAAAAATGCCGCAAAAATGATGACTGGTAACCAGCAATTTAGTTCCTCGCCACTGTCCGTTTCCGGACCATAACGTTCACGAGTGAACGTCGCGGATTTTGTCTGAC
>NZ_DATMTE010000446.1:0-4991 GCF_035564935.1 Chitinophaga sp.
GCCCTGTTGTACAGGTAACCGGTAAGATCAGAAAGCGCCGGATAAAAGGATGCCAGGCACTTCACCCGGCGATCCAATGCTGCAGTCACAATTGCCAGCGCCCCACCCTGGCTGCCCCCGGAAACCGCCAGGTTTTGCCCGTCGAACGAGGGAAGGCTGAAAATGTAGTCTATCGCACGAATACAACCCATATATACACGTTTGTAATAATAGCGGTCCCGGTCATCCAGGTTATAGGTCTGGTAATCCCTTAACGCACCAAAACGCAGATCATCATACACCGGTCCGCTCATTGCTACCGGAATGCCGTGGATGCCTATCTGGAAAGTAATGATCCCTTTTACTGTCATGGTTTTATTCCCATAATAAGACCGCACCCCCGCCCCCGGCACTTCCAGGATAGCCGGGTACTTCCCTTCTTTTTTGGGCACACATAAAATTCCATACAGCCGATTTTTAAACTCATAGCTCTGGATACTTACCAGGAATGTATTCACTTTGTCATCACTCCTCTCAGGCATAAGCGTTGCTTTTACATCCATAGGGATTTTGGCGGCGTTGGCTTTTGCACTGTCCCAGAAGGCTTCAAAATCATCCGGCATAGTAGTGGTAGGTTTAATCTCCAGCGGGCTGAATGCCGCGGTAGCCATGCCTGTTAACAGTTGTCCATTAACACGGCCACGCACATAGCACCGAAGAAAACCGGGATCCTTTAATGTACCTCCCTCTACTTTCAATAGCCCATCTTCAAGCGTAACTGAATCCGTTTTATCCGGTGTCATCTTTTCCCTGCCTACTTCATAGTAAAGCCGCACGTTCTTCACTGCTTTACCATCAGACATTACCCTGATCGTAAAAGTTGCCTTTTCGTTTGTCTTATAAACCCAATCGTTGTGATTGAGGGTAACAATAATAGTATCCTTTCCCGCAAGGCAGCTGCCTGCATACGTGTGTGTTGCAGCTACAAGCATAAGTGATACAAACAAGAGGTATTTCATCATCTGAAAGATTTACTGAAAAAACGGTTTATCCGGACTAAAAATCTGTAACGCTATAAAAAGCCTTTTTGGGCTGCAGTTTTTCATCAAAAAGATAAGGATGATTTTCCTTTCTTAACTTTTTAGTAAGATAATTGGGCCAATCGTACCCGCTCCACAAGGTAATGCCCGTTACCTTTCCCTTGCTTTCGCGGCATACCCGGAAAATCATTTTGTAGATATCCGCCTGCCGTTGTTTCTTTTCTTCGGTATAAGCGGCATCTTCTCCTGCAAGATCATGCGCATTCAATATCTTACCGGCTTTTCTTTTAGGGTAAAGCGAAATATCCAGTTCTGTCAGTTGTACATCCAGCCCCAAATCACTGAACATTTCTATGGTTTCGCGCAGATAATTTTCCGGCACGCCTTCTATCCCCCAATGCGCCTGCATTCCCACACCATTAACAGGCACACCGGCTGCTTTCAGCTTCTTAAGGAAACGATAAATCTTATCCCGTTTTTTTGACCATTCAAAACCGTTATCATTATAAAACAGCCGGGCATCAGGGTCCGCTTCATGGGCATACTCAAAAGCCTTTGCTATATACTCTTCCCCTGCGATCATATACAGGGAATCTGTACGTGCATCCAACGGGTCGGGGTAAACATAGGAAATGGCTTCATTCACCACATCCCAGCAATAGGCCTTTCCTTTATACCGCTGCATCACAGTGGTAATATGTGTTTTCAATCGCTGTAACAGCAATGTTTTGCCGGCCAGGCCGTCACCATCCCTGTATATCCAGCCAGGCATCTGTAAAGGCCATACAAGCGTGTGGCCCCTGATCTTCAGATGGTGTTGCACTGCAAAGTCTGCCATCTTATCTGCTTTTTGCCAGTCAAATATCCCTTCCTTTGCCTGCAGCCGTTTGGGCTTCCATTCGTTCTCCGGCGTTATGCCGGCATATTGCCGGCTGATAAATGCCGCTACCCCAGGACTGTCTGTTAAGGCATCATAACCAACCGCGGCACCTACAGGGAAATAATTGCGATAAGCTTCCTTTAATGTTTTCGGAGTATTCAATGATACATGTTGCTGCGCGGCAGACCTGTAATATACCGCGCCGGCGCCAACTGTTCCTGTAAGGATAATTAAAAATAAAAAACGTTTCATTATTGATATTTTGTACAACTCAGTGCGTGTATAGTAATTCCTGTAATACCTGCATCGTTTCCCGTTGCCGTTGTTCCACATATAAAGCGGCTTTACCGGCCTTTTCCCGGGCAGCCGCCGGATCATTCGCCAGTGATAGCACCGTGGGCACAATCCGCTTTACGTCCTCTTCTACGTCCATATCGAACAGCCAATCGTTCAGCCCGATGTCACGCCACATGAACCCTTTGGTCGACTGCTCATAGAAGCGGCAAACAATTGCCGGAACATGCTGCCCGATACAGATAATCGGTGAATGCATTTCCATCCCGAACAACCCTGCTGAGCGCCTGTAGGTACTCAGGGCTTCATCGGTGAGCCAGTATTTTTCCCTCCACACTACTTTCTTTTTTACGTCTTCCGGCAGCAGGTCAACAATGATCTCTTTTCCCAACGCCACCTGTGATTCATCTTCAGGGCATACTAATACCTTCATAGAGGTTTGGCGGACGATAGCAGTGATTGCATTCCTTAGTGGTGCATTATCGTGTTCTTTCATCACTTCATTGCGCGCGGCCCGTTCCGGAACATAAGGCCGGTTCTTCCCTTTGGCCAGCCACTCCGGCGTAAACCGGAGCCGGGGAATACAACAAAGAAAATTTCCTTCAACCAGTCCGTGCTCCTGCATAAAAGCAAGGGCCGCTCTATCGTTCCTGATATCCACCGCAAAAGTCGCATCCGGCGCAAATTCCATCACGGGGCAGGTCACATTGTTATTCCTGGCGAAATCCAGCGAAACTGAGTCCCGGAAAAAAACAAATGCAGCCTTGCTCAGCAGGTCAATATCCTGCGGGGATGCCTTGATCACCGTATCCTTTGCCGCATATATGCCGGGGAAAGTGATCCCGTAAACACCATATGGTTTACCTGTTTCCCTGCTCCAGCGACTAAGCGCTGCACGGCCCACCAGGGACGGCCCCGACCCATGTAAAAGAAAATCGCACTCTCTGAAAGCGCGCATTATATCTGCTTCCGTATGTACCATCTTAACCTGTGGAAAACGCCGGTGCAACATATCGTCAACACCATTTCCCACATCCATTGGCCACAACCATACTTCTGTATCCGGCAGGTACTTTTCCAACAACGCCAGTAATCCCGGCGTATGTGCAATATCACCTATGTTGAATGTTTGCCAGGATGATCTTAACAGTACCCGTTTCTTTCTCGTTTTCCCTGTATGCGCCCAGGCCGGCAGGGAGGCTGAAAGGCTTAGCAGCAAGGGAACATTCCTGATAAATGTTCTGCGGCTTTGTATAAGTTCCATACCCATATCAATGCTTTAATTGTATCCTTTCTTTTTCTTCAATGTGATATTCCTCTACTCCTTCCAGCTGGTATAATGCGTTGGCATCCACTTTATCTGTCCGGAAACCATGTATATCCAGCCGGCCAATATCCACCCCAGCCAGTGGTATCCGGGGATCGGGAGCTGCTGAGGAAAGATTGATGTCTGAAAGTGTAATGTTCTTTACATGCCTTATGAAGAAACCGGAGCAAGGCAGGTTCTTCCAAACCGTGGGCTGCGGGTAACCTTTCTCATCTTCCTTCACTTTATCCGTGCTGGCCAGGTATTCACCAGGGCGAACATTGCCTTTATTCATTACCTGGATATTATGTAATGAAATATTTTCTATCATAGCACCGGGTATGCCGGTAACAGAAGATGCGAAGTTACCGGTATTGTAAGCCTGGATATTGGATAACTGTATATTTCTCATTTTCCCCTGCAATGGCTCCGGCGCTGTTTCGGTATGCCTTCGCCCCCTGTTGGCCAGGCGTACGAAGATGGGGCATTCAGTGCCCTCTATAAGTATGTTATTAACGTTTACACCGTCCATAACACCCCCATCCACTATTTCCAGCGAAATGCCCGTCATGCCGTTGCGTACGCCATAATGAGGCGGCTCATTATTAACCGAAGGCCTGACAATACAATCAGCAATGCTGATATTTTTGAAACCGCCGGTTGATTCGGTACCGCACTTAATAGCATTACAGAAACTGCTGGCAATACATCCCTTTATAACAATATCTTCACAGGCTGCCGTACCCGTACTTTTCAAAGTGATACAGTCATCGTCGGAATCAAGGATACTGTTCGACAGCACCAAACGCCTGCATCCGTCAATATCAATTGCATCATTATTACGGTTGCTGTGATTGTATACCTGTATATCATTTATCGTTACATCTTCGCAATCGAGGTAATGCTGGTTCCATATCCCTGCGTTACGCATAGTAACACCGGTTACGGATACTTTTTTGCAGGAGATGAATAAAATATTTCGTGGCCGTCCGTCTCTGTCGCCGCCCAATAATTCAGGCCGGGGCATTTGCCTGGCGCCAAGCCCGTCAATCGTGCCTTTGCCACCTATACCAATATTGGAGGCGCCTTCTGCATATATCAGGGCAAACCATCCGCCCGGGTCTTTCTGGGACCGGTAAGCGGGTTGCGGCATACGCGGAAAATCCTTATGATCTGTACTGGCATATAATACGGCGCCGCGTTCCAGGTAAAGGGCTACATTACTCTTCAGCACAATAGTCCCGGATCTGTAATTGCCCGGCGGGATCAATACCTGTCCGCCACCGGCCTTATAACAGGCTTCCACAGCTTTGTTGATGGCAACGGTGCTTAACTTATTGGTGTCTTTAACCGCCCCGTAGTCCATTATATTAAAAGTCTGTGCCTGCGCCAGCGATCCAAAGCCCAACACAGCGAGTATGATCATTAATAGTTCCCGTTTATTCATGTTATAACGTCTAAGTATATACGATCTCTTTTAGTATCCATAGTC
>NZ_DATMTE010000447.1:0-2493 GCF_035564935.1 Chitinophaga sp.
GTTTTATTTTTTTGATAAGACAAATTTCCGGGAATCTTCCCGGCTGGTTATGGTGACTACTTAAGTATTTAATGGTAACCATTTAAGTATTTAGTCGTGCAGCAGGATCTCCAGCTGTTGTTTCAGCTTCTCTTCCACTTCCGGTCCTTCGAAACCGATGTTGCTGAAAATGATGTTACCTTCTTTGTTGATAAGATAGGAAGCCGGGATGATATTAAATTTGAACTTATCCCCTATGGCGGGGTCTGTATTGTAATACACCGGGAAGGTATATTTTTTATTCCCGCTCCAGCCCTGCGCATCCGCCAGCGTGTTACGGGCGCCGCTGTTGGCGATCATAAACACGATGTCGGGGTTTTGTTTGTACTGGTCGTATAGTTTTTGAAGATAGGGCATTTCCTGCATGCAGGGTACGCACCAGGTGGCCCAGAAATCGATCACCACGATCTTGCCTTTGAGAGATGCTGCCGGTACCGGCTTACCTTTCATATCCACAAAAGAATTTAGCGGCGGCGACGGGCGGTTGATCCGTTGTTTCTTTACCTTTTCTATCAGTATTTTTTTCCGGAACTCCTGCAGCTGGTTCAGCTTCGCCATATTATTGGTTTGCGTGTAGTAAGCTTCCGCGTTGTCCAGCGTTTCTTTACCGGCATAGTAATCCACGGCCTGTTCCATATGCTTATCCGCTGCGGCCAGGAGGCCCTGTTTCATGTCTATCAGGCCCAGCATGGACAACAGGTGCCGGCTGGCTTTATTGAATACGGCTTCGCGTGTGCTGTCATCTGCAAAGGGATAAATATACCCGGTTTCGGGGAAATGGCGGATCACGCCTACGGGGTAACTGCGTACACTGTCCAGTGCGCGTTGTGTATAACCACGCGCGCTATCCAGCGCCAGGTTGTTATCCAGCAGTGTTTGCGCAATTTGCTGCCAGGTGATCACCTTGTAGGGATTCTCCTTTTCCGTGGTCATAAAGCGGGCATGATACAAAGCTTTGCCGCTGTCTTTTTTTGCGGCATAATACCCGAACAGTACATCATGTATTTCTGTAAAGGACTCCGTGTTTTCAGGGGTTTCTTTTTTGAGTTCTTCTTCAAAGAAAGTGATCTGCCGCGCGGTATCTTTTCCCCTGGCCATTACACCTGTCCTGATATCGCGGCCCAGTGCAGATTCCGGATAGCGTTCCATTACCACGCGCCGGATGGAATCCAGCCGGGAGTTTTCGCCAATGATCAGGTAGCCCATTGTTACCTTGTTCATATTACCCGCCACGGTGGGCGCGCTGTTAAACTTATCTGCAATCACCTGGTGTGCCTGTTCCCTGAATTGTTCCTTCTCTTTCGCAGTAGCGGCTTTGTTCATTTGATAGGTAAGCAGGCGCAGTTTAGCTTCATAATTGCCGGGGTAGCGTTTCAGTTCTTCTTTATAAAGTGCAGCCTGTTTATCTGCCAGCAAAGGCGACTTACCCATCTGCGCAGAGAGGCTGTAAGCCTTATAAAGCGACATATCCTGCACCGGCACTTTATTTTTATACACGCCTACTTCGTAGTGCCGGTCTTTTGCCGGTTTATCTACCGCTTCGCCGCTTTCCAGGTAAAAGGTGGCGAAGGTGGTATAGTTGGCTAACTTAAAGGAAGTGGTCCATTTGTTACCGGTGCGTTGCATGTTCATCCGCCATGCGAGGTTGTAAAAATTAGAATAGGAAAACACAAGCGTTACTGCATTGGCGGTAGCCGGAATGCCCGCTCCCGGTGCAGACGGGTCATAAGTAACGGTAACGGTTTCCCCGCGTTCCGGGAATTGAGGGCTGATCACAACCCGTTGTTGTGCAAATATTTTAGTGGCTGCCATGGCAGCCACTAAAAGTAGGATGGTTAGTTTTTTCATTACCGGTTATTTGTACCCTTCATTCTGGGTAAGGTTAGCATTGGTTCTGATGGCGTCGGAAGGAATCGGGTACAGTGTATCCGTTGGCTGCCAGTTGGCGCCTTTAATGGGGCCGAGCACGGCGTCCGCCCTTTTGGTACGTTTCAGATCAAACCAGCGGTGGCCCCATTCTGCGAACAATTCTACTTTGCGTTCCTGCTCTACTGCCAGCAGCAGGGCGGGTTGTGTGAGCGATGTGGAAAGATTGGCCAGTCCTGCACGGTGACGGATCGCATCCAGGTCGCCACGGCCATCATCCAGTTTACCTTGCTGGATGCGGGCTTCCGCACGAATGAGATACTGTTCTGCGAGACGCATTACCATTGAATACTCCATGATGCCGCTGGTAGTAGTTCTTACTTTGTATTTATAAGGGAAATAAACAGAAGTACCGGCGGTAGTTTTCCCCATACCTATCCATTGTGAGAACCGGAGGTCATTGGCCTCGAACTTCCTGATCAGGTTAATGGTATCCAATCTGAATACAGCGGTGCCATAGGCGCCGGTAGAGGTGATAGCCGGTGTAGAAGTAAACCCTTCCCAGGTATTACGGCCACCGAGCACATT
>NZ_DATMTE010000448.1:0-5935 GCF_035564935.1 Chitinophaga sp.
ATTGACCGCAGGTTTTGTTATTTTACAGCTTACCATTTGTTATACCCGCCTTTCTTGTGTAGCCCAATAGTGTATTACCATCATGCTTACAATTGAATTTGCCCGCTTCAGTTAAACATTCCCGCATTTTGGCTTAAGAAACGCCATGAGCCTTCACTACGATCATTTTCCTATATGATCATCTGATTTATTCAAAAAAATAATGAAACCATGAACAAGTATGAAAGACTAAAGTCCGGACTGGAAACTACCGGCACAGGAAAAATGAAAGCCTTTGGCACTTCTATGTTGCCCATTCTGAAAAGCGGTACCCTGCTTACGTTTGTGAAAGCAGAAACATATAGTATCGGCGATATTGTTTTCTGTAAAGTAAAAGGCCGCTACATCGATGCCCATAAGGTGATTAAAAAAGATGCCGGCAAAGGATACCTGATAGCCAATAATCACGGGTTTGAAAACGGATGGACAAAAGTGATCTACGGCCGTGTGATCCTGGGTGAATTTGAAAATAAGGTGATCTATAAAAAAGATTAACCCGTTATGTCTTTATAAGATCGTAACAATCTTTCCTTAAATTAAATAATTAAATTAGCTGAATGAAAGGTTTTTGGAATTACTTCTGGATCATTTATACGCTGTTCTTTGCCATCCCTTTTCCCATGCTCATTTATTACAACACGGAGTATGGAATAATTGATGAAGATGGCGGAACCAGGCCCTGGCTGGCGCTTACATTGCTGGCCCTTTCGGCGGCATTATGGCTGATGCTGATCCAGCGTTGGTTCAGCAGATGGATAGTGTTACCCTTCATCATGAGAAGGAATATTGTGCGTCTTTTAAAGGAAGGCGTGAGAAAAGATGCCCGCATTATAACCAGCAAAATACTACCGGCGGCAGGTAAGGATGTGGTTAGCCGGGAAATAGTATGTTCCCTGCCGAACTTTGTGGGTACGGAAGTTACAGAAAAGCTGGAGGTGAACGATACTAAACCGGAACTGAACCGCTACGATGAAGGAAAAACCATCCCGCTGCTGATCGACGACAAGCTCAAGGCAGTACCCCATTTAACGTTGGATGGTGTAACAGTGGAGATGAGGGCCGGCCGGCTCACCATGTTGCTGCTGGCCTGGTTGCTGATAATAGCTGCAATAGCCGGATATTACGTATATTCTTACCAGTTAGAGAACCATGGACGGGGCTGGCGCTTCCTGGAATTTTATCATCCGCTTGTTTTGTGCCCGTTTATTGTACTGGTAGGCGGTTTTAGCTTCGGAAAACTGATCAACCTTTTTATAGGTACACCCGGTAATGGGCTGCAATTGAAGTACTACGGTATTCGTACAGATGCACAGATCGTTTCCGCAGAGCAAACAGGTACTTATATTAACGAACAACCCCAGGTACGTTTTGAATTGCGCTACCAGGACACTACCGGTAAAACCCATACCGCGTCGTTAAAGAAGATAGTGCCGCTCCTGGATTTGAATATGACAAGGCAGGAGTCCATCCCTGTTTTTTATCTGAAAGAAGATCCTCAGCAGGTAGTATTTGCCAGCGATATTGAGGAATAAAAATATGATGAAGATGCGTTTACAAAAGTTAACCTGCCTTACAATGATGGTGATGCTGTGTGTATCCTGCAATCAGTTTCGTGCATCTATACACGACACGCTGTATGGCAGTGATACCGACAGCAGTTATAAAAACCTGCCGGCAAACCAGGACGACGTGAGTACTACCAGCTCCGGCACAAGTACCAGCGCCCGTATGAGTATCAGCACCACCACTACTACCACTACTATTGAACACCGCAATGGTACCACTATCATTCATAATTCCCGTACCACAAACGACGGTTTTCTCAGCGATGCCATCGCGTTACTTAACGCCGAAAACGCATTGCGGGCATTGCCGGCTTTTGCAGGGAAAAGCATCTATCTTTACAAAGCCATTCATTTCTACAACGACGGCAGGATAAATTTGAACGTACAACATCCGCAGCACCCCGAATATATTGATGAATACAACTACAGCAATGGAAAATGGGAGGGGCCAAAACCAGTGCAGTTATCCGTGCACGACAACATCTCCAAAACATTGATCAGCCTTGATAATGTCTGTTTCGTATGTGCTTCTGTGGTATACGGTAATTATAACCGCAAAGCAAAGGAGATAGAGGGCGCTGTGCCGCCTGCACATATTTATGGCATCATTGGCGCCGGCAAGCTCACCTGGTACCCGCAGTCCATTAACGGCAGCAGGGAGAAGTATTTCATCAGTTTTAATCAATCCGGCGGAGTGAAAGATTACTATCGCGAATAGGTAGCATTGCAAAGGAGCGCAACAGTAAAGCAGGTACTGCCGGCAGGACAAATACCTCAAAAGATCATTGATTACAGGAATAGCATCATCAATGTGAACTGGATGCCGGGGTCATGTGCATAAATTTTTGTAAATTAAGCACATGGCATTCAAACACTTTCTCTACCGGAAATGGAAAATTACGCTCCCGTTATGGTGTCTTATCAGTCCCCTGATCGGGTTGGCATTACTGGGATTTGGGGGCGAACAGCAAAGCGGGATATTATCAGCCGTGATGGGTTTATCGCTGATCAGTGTGGTTTTATCTGCGGTGCATCACGCAGAAGTAGTGGCGCATAAGGTGGGAGAACCGTATGGTACCCTTATCCTGGCCCTGGCGATTACAGTGATTGAAGTATCGCTGATTGTATCCATTATGCTGAATAAGGTAGATGAAGGCGCAACGTTGGCGAGAGACACGGTGTTTGCCGCCATTATGCTGATCCTGTCGGGTATTATAGGCATGTCTTTGTTCATAGGCGGTTACCGCTTTAAAGAACAGGCATTTATAAAAGCCGGTGTAAGTGCGGCGCTGGTGGCGTTAACGGCGATCTCCATTTTAACGCTCGTTTTGCCAAATTATACTACTACCGAAGCTGGTCCCGTTTATTCCAGCAGCCAGCTGATATTTGTAGCCATTATTTCCCTGGTGCTGTATGGCGGCTTCGTAGCGGTACAAACCGTAAGGCACCGCGATTATTTCCTGCCGGAGGATGCTGCACCGGGCGATGAAGATACACATGCCACACCTCCGTCCGGGTTAACTACCGGGGTGAGCCTGGCATTCCTGTTAATAGCGCTGGCTGTGGTGGTATTGTTATCGAAGAAATTATCGCCGGTAATTGAATCCATTGTGGTGAACCTTGGCGCGCCTAAAAGCCTGGTAGGTGTTATCATTGCAGCTGTAATTCTTTTGCCGGAGGGATTGGCAGCCATCAGGGCGGCTTCGCAAAACCGGTTGCAAACAAGCCTGAACCTGGCATTGGGATCTGCGCTGGCAAGTATAGGGCTTACTATTCCGGCAGTGGCGATTGTGGCCTATGCACTGGATTTTAAAATAACGCTTGGTATAGATGCCAAATCCTCGCTGTTGCTGCTCCTTTCGTTATTTACAATCAGCATTTCATTTAACGCAGGAAAAACAAATATCCTGCAGGGGATTGTGTTGCTGGTGATCCTGGCTACCTATCTTTTTATTACCGTGGTGCCATAAACGGAGCGGGCACTTCACAAATAGCTTTGGTATTAAGAAAGATGATCCCGTTATAAAATCCGCTTTATAATGACTATCTTTCTAAGACCTGTTTAAAATAATTCCACATGAAAACTTCCCGTCGTGGTTTCCTCCACCATTCCTCCGTTATAATGGCAGGGTCCCTGCTTTCCCCGTTAGTCCTGCATGGCAAAGCCGCGTCTCCGAATGAACAGGTGCGTATAGCCCTTATCGGTTGCAGGAATATGGGTTTCGGTGATCTGAAAAATGCGCTGAAACAGCCTGGTGTAGTGTGTGCAGCCCTGTGTGATGTGGACGAAGACATATTGAATAACCGCTGCAATGAAGTAGAAAAGATCCAGGGCAAACGCCCGGCAGCTTACGCTGATTTCCGGAAAGTAACAGACGATAAAAATATTGATGCCGTGATCATCGGCACGCCGGATCACTGGCATTGCTTGCCTTTTGTATACGCCTGCCAGGCGGGGAAGGAGATCTACGTGGAAAAGCCGCTGGCAAACAGCATCGCTGAATGTGAGCTGATGGTAAAGGCGGCCCGCAAATATAAACGCATTGTGCAGGTGGGACAGCAGCAACGCAGCGGTCCGCATTTTATACAGGCTATGGAGCATATCCGCGCAGGAAAGATCGGGCAGTTGCGAAAGGTGAACATCTGGGGAAATTTCAACTATGGTATAGGCCCGGTGAAGGCGGCGGACAGCCCCGTTCCGGAGGGCGTGGATTTTAACCGCTGGCTGGGACCTGCACCGCAACGCAGTTTCAATACCACCAGGTTTCACGGTTCCTGGCGTATGTTCTGGGATTATGGCGGCGGACTGATGACTGATTGGGGCGTTCATCTCATTGATGTGGCGTTGTGGGCAAAGGATATTACCACCATGCCATTGGCTATAACTGCCACCGGCGGTAATTTCGCCTTCCCTGATCACGCGCATGAAACGTTCGATACAATGAATGTCAGTTACCAGCTGAAAGATTACCTCGTTAACTGGGAACATACCGCTGGTACGCAAAATGGCCCTTATGGCCGGTCGTACGGCCTTGCATTTATTGGCAACGATGCCACACTGGTGATAGACCGCAATGGCTGGGAACTGTTCCCCGAATGGGATGAACAAAAGAAGCAGCCCAAAGCGCCTGCAATGCCAAAGCAGGGTGGGGGAGAGTCGCATGAGCTGCACATGAAAAATTTCCTGGAATGTATCAAAACCCGCAAGGATCCCGCCTGCACCATAGAAAATGGTAGCCTGGTGGCGAAGTATGCCCATGCAGCCAACATTGCATTAAGAACCAACAGTCAGCTGGTATGGGATGAATCCCGTCATAATTTTGGCGGCAATACTGCAGCTAATGCACTCATCACGCCTGTTTACCGCAGCCCCTGGGTGCTGCCGGTTATCTGAGCCAGCATCATGGAATTGGAATTATGTATGGCCCCGGATAAAAAAGTGTTACCTTTGTGCACATTTTTTTATCAAGGATATTTATGAAGCTGAACGAACTATTGCTAAAAAGGAGTGAAAACAAGTGCGAGCTATGCAAATCGGAAGAGTCGCTGAACGTGTACGAAGTGCCTCCTCAAACTTACAGTGATCAGGATAATTGTATCCTTATCTGTGAAAAATGCCAGTTACAGGTAGAGAAAAAAGCGGAGCTGGACAGTAACCACTGGCATTGTCTGAATGAATCGATGTGGAGCGAAGTACCTGGTGTACAAATTGTATCGTGGCGCCTGCTGAATCGCCTGAAACAGGAAAGCTGGGCGGCAGACAACCTGGACATGATTTACCTGAACGATGAAGCGCTGGCCTGGGCCAAAGCTACCGGCGATCATGAAAATGATGCTGCCGTAGACCTGCATAAAGATAGCAACGGCGCTATCCTGCAAAACGGCGACACTGTAATTCTTACCAAATCCCTCGATGTAAAAGGATCAACTTTAAATGCGAGAATGGGAACTGTGGTGAAAAACATTCGCTTAGTACCGGATAATACAGAACAAATAGAAGGAAAGATAGAAGGACAACTGATTGTGATCCTCACTAAATATTTAAGAAAGCAAAATGCCTAACAAAAAAAGGGATGTTTCAAAACCAATTTGAGACATCCCTTTTCTGTATGTTATTCAATAACCTGTACCTTGTCAGTAAATTGATTCAATATACTTTTAAGTTCTTCCAGGTGCATAAATTCCCTGGTTTCAAAAGAGGAATACAGCATATAATTCATATTATCCTCTTCTGAAAAAGATTCCAGGGCAATATATTTTGTATCAAAATCCTTCACGAGCCGGATTTGTTTTATCTCTGTCCAGCGCCTTAATTTATCTCCCAATATTGC
>NZ_DATMTE010000449.1:0-5330 GCF_035564935.1 Chitinophaga sp.
GTTTTCAAAAATTGGTTTTTGTATTAAGACTTTTCTGACCACCATTGGTTCAGATTTTGGTTGAAAAAGAAAGGGGCTGTTTTCACAGCCCCATATTTTTTCCGGTGATTTTTATTTTTAATGTTGATGTGCAGGCTTTTCCAGCTTCGCTGTATCTTCATCATAATACACAAAGAAATACAGGTAAATGGCTCGCGACAACCGCATTAGCCATGGTTGTATAAGTACCAGCAATACACCGTTCACACCAAGCCATATAAAAATGCTGTTATCCCTCCAGGTTAATCCAAAAAATAACCAGAACCAGATCAGGTTAAATACGCTGAAAGCTACCGACAACGCATAGCTAACATAGCCTGTACCAAACCAGAAGCCTGTTTCCAGCTCGTATTTTTGTCCGCATACAGGGCAGTTATCGTACATATTGAAGATCTTCGAAAACCTGAGATGAAACGGGTTTTGATCCCTGAACATATTTCCTTTCCTGCATTTGGGACATTTCATAGTCAGCATGCTGACAAAGTAATTAGGGCGCCTGGGCTGTTGTGTACTCATGTTACAAAATTAATCAATACTTTTTAGTCACACAAAGTAGCCGCCTACACGGCTTCTACTTTACGTTCGCCAATCTGTTGCCGCCACATGGCATAATAGAGGCCCTTTTCAGCTACCAGGTCCTCATGTTTGCCTACTTCCACGATATGCCCTTTTTCCAGTACGTAAATACGGTCGGCATGCATAATAGTGCTGAGGCGGTGCGCAATCATCACGGTAATATGCTGCTTGGTGGCGGTTACTTCGCGTACTGTTTTGGTAATTTCCTCTTCTGTAATAGAGTCCAGCGCTGATGTAGCCTCATCAAATACCAGCAGGCGCGGTTTCCTCAGCAGCGCCCTGGCAATGGATAAACGTTGTTTTTCACCGCCGGAAATCTTAATACCGCCTTCACCAATTACGGTTTCAAGTCCTTTGTCGGCCCTGGCCAGTAAGGAATAGCAGGAGGCTTTGTCCAACGCTTCCATCACGTCTGCATCGCTGGCGCCCGGGTTTACAAATAACAGGTTTTCACGGATGGTGCCCGCAAAAAGCTGGGTATCCTGCGTAACAAAACCCACCTGGTGGCGCAGGTCTTCCATGTCTACATCATTGGCATCAACCCCGTTATAGTAAATATGACCTTCGTTTGGTTTGTATAATCCTACCAACAGCTTTACCAGCGTGGTTTTGCCAGATCCGGAAGGTCCTACGAAGGCAATGGTTTCTCCAACATTTACGGAGAAGTTCACCTTATCCAGTGCTTTGGTGGCCGCAGTCAGGTGTTTAAATCCTACCTGTTTGAACTGCAGTTCATCAATATGCGTCACCTTTACCGGGTTGGCGGGCATTTCCTCTACCGGCGTATTCAGTATGCTCTGGAAATTCAGCAGCGATACCTGTGCTTCGCGGTAATTCAGGATAATGTTGCCAAGTTCCTGCAACGGCCCGAAAATAAAGAAGGAATACAGTTGTAACGTCATCAGCTGCCCTATACTCACTACATCCCGGTAAATGTAAAACAGGAGCAGGAACAGGATAGAGGAGCGCATCAGGTTCACAAAGGTGCCCTGTACAAAACTGATACTGCGGATGCTCCGCACCTTTTTCAGTTCCAGCAACAGGATCTTCATAGTGGTGGAGTTTAAGCGTCTGATCTCCTGGTTGGAAAGACCTAAACTCTTTACCAGCTCAATGTTCCGGAGCGATTCCGTGGTAGATCCCGCCAGTGCTGTGGTTTCCTTTACGATGGTTTTCTGTATCACCTTGATTTTCCTGCTCAGTAAACTCATCAGGATAGTAAGCAGGATACAGCCCGTAAGGTACACAAAGGGCAGGCTCCAATGTACGGTGGTAGCATACACCATCACAAACAATACCCCTATCAGTGATACGAAAAGCACGTTCACAAAGGCGGTAATGAACTTTTCACAGTCCACCCGCACTTTCTGGAGAATAGCCAGCGTTTCACCGCTGCGCTGGTCTTCAAACTGCTGGTAAGGCAGGCGGAGTGAGTGTTTCAGCCCATCGGTATACACCTGGGCGCCGAATTTCTGCACAATAACATTCACAAAGTAATCCTGGAATGCCTTGGCTATCCTGGATACCATTGCCACGCCTATGGCTGCGGCCACCAGTAACAATACACCTGTAAGGTATTCGTTCTCCGGCCGGAATATAGTGCCACCCTTAAAAGTTTTTGGATGAGAAGCGAACCTGTCAATGATCCATCCGAAGATCATCGGGTCCATCAGTGAGAAAAGCTGGTTAATACTGGCCAGAGCCATTGCTAATACGACCAACCATTTATATCTCTTCAAATAATGCAGTAATAGTTTCATATGTCCGTTTTCCTGAGGTGCAAAGTTACTGCATGTTGCCACATATTCCGGGGAAAGTACTGGCTATTTTAGTCAAAAAACGTTAACTTAATAGTAAGTTCTTTGTAAAGACACAGGTGAGATAGCTATTATCTAAATAAATCTCCACATATGAAAACGTATGATGAAAAACATATTAAAAACATCGTACTGTTAGGTGCACCCAAAAGCGGCAAAACTACCCTCTCCGAAACCATGTTATTTGAAGCCGGCATCATCAGTAAACGAGGCTCAATAGAAGAGAAAAATACCGTGTCCGACTACCACGATATTGAGCATGAACGGGGAAACTCCGTATATGCTACCCTGATGCACACCGAATGGAAAGATTATAAGATCAATATTATAGACACACCCGGCCTGGAAGATTTTATCGGGGAAGTGATTTCCGCCATCCGCGTATCCGACACAGCTGTTCTCCTGCTTAATGCCCAGTATGGGGTAGAAGTGGGAACGGAACTGGTGTGGGATTATGTGGATAAGTACCGGAAACCGACCATACTGGCCGTTAACCAGCTGGATGCGGAACTCGCCAACTTTAATAAAACAGTGGAGGATGCCGTCCGGGTACTGGGCAACCCTGTTACTATTATGCAGTATCCTGTAAATACCGGTCCCGGGTTCAATGCCATCATCGATCTCCTGAAAATGACCATGTACCGCTTCCCGGAAGGCGGTGGTAAACCCGAAAAACTCCCGGTGCCCGACAGTGAAAAAGAAAAGGCCGACCGGCTGCACAACGAATTGGTGGAGAAAGCCGCCGAAAATGACGATACCCTGATGGAGCTGTATTTTGAAAAAGGCAGCCTGGATGAAGATGAACTTCGCCAGGGTATCAAAATAGGTATGCTCAATCATCATGTGTTCCCCCTGTTCTGCTTATCCGCTAAAAATAATATGGGCAGTGGCCGCCTGATGGGATTTATCGATAATGTGGCCCCCGGTGCCGTGGAAATGCCTGCGGAAACCACTACCGGAGGCAAATCTGTTCCCTGTGATCCTGCCGGTCCGGCAGGATTATTTGTTTTTAAAACTTTGCAGGAGCCGCATATCGGCAGGCTTACCTATTTTAAAGTAATGTCGGGAGAAGTAAAAGGCGGTATGGAGCTGATCAACGAAGAAAACAATACTACCGAGCGTATCAGCCAGCTGTTTATTGCAGACGGGAAAAACCGCAATAATATAGAACGCCTCCAGGCAGGAGATATCGGCTGCACACTGAAAATGAAAAATACCGTCACCAATCAGACGCTGGCAGAGAAAAGCTTCCCCGGCCAGATTACTCCTATCGATTTTCCTACCCCTAAAGTGCGTGTAGCCATTGAAGCGAAGAACAAAGCCGACGATGAAAAACTCAGCGAAGTACTGGGGGAAATTCACATGGAAGATCCTACCCTTCTCGTGGAGTTTAACCGCGAACTGAAACAGGTGATCCTGCACGGACAGGGAGAACTGCATTTACTCGTTACCAGGTGGCGACTCGAAAATATCTATAAAATGCAGGTGGCATTCCATGCTGCCAAAATACCCTATCGTGAAACCATCCAGAAGCCGGCCCAGGCTTCCTATCGCCACAAAAAGCAATCCGGTGGCGCAGGGCAGTTCGGGGAGGTATTTATGAAAATAGAACCCTGGTATGAGGGTATGCCGCCCTATAAGGAACACACGGTGCGCGATTCTGAAGAAATAGCGCTGAACTGGGGCGGCAAACTGGTATTCAACAATTGTATTGTTGGCGGTGCTATTGATAACCGCTTCCTGCCGTCCATCCTCAAAGGTGTAATGGAAAAAATGCAGGAAGGACCGCTTACCGGGTCGTATGTACGCGATATACGTGTAAGCGTATACGATGGTAAAATGCACCCGGTAGACAGTAACGATATCTCCTTTAAAATAGCCGGTATGATGGCTTTCCGTGAGGCGTTCCACCAGGCCGCCCCGCAGCTGCTGGAGCCGGTTTTCGACCTGGAAGCAGTAGCCCCGGATGTAATGATGGGCGATATTATGAGCGAACTGCAAACGCATCGCAGCGTTATAACGGGAATGGATACCCTGAATGGCTACCAGGTTATCAAGGCCCGCACGCCACAGGCGGAAATAGATAAGCTGTTTGCTGCGCTGCGTAATGTTACCCAGGGCAAAGCCAAACTAAAGTCCCGGTTCGCCGAATATGCACCCGTTCCCGCGGAAATGCAGCGGAAACTGAGTGAAAGCTATAAAGAAGATCTGGGAGTGTAGCTCCTGCCATGGTTGGGGGGAAATTGTTGCCTGCCGGACTTTTGTTGGCCCCTTCAGTTCCCCCAGTTCTCCCTGTCGAGGCTCCTGAACTGTATGGCTTCCGCCATATGCGCAGGTTCCACGCTGTGGCTTCCTTCAAGGTCGGCAATTGTTCTGCTTACCTTCAGTATCCGGTCGTAAGCACGGGCGGATAACTTCAGTTTCTGCATCGCCTGCCCCAGCTGCTCCCTGCATTTATCACTGATTACACACACCGTTGCCAGCAAGCGGCTATGCATCTGCGCATTGCAGTAAATCCCTTCATAACCGGCAAACCTGCCGGCCTGGATGGTCCTTGCTGCAATCACACGGTCACGTATATACGTACTTCTCTCTGCGGCATTGGTCGATGAAAGGTCTGCAAACTTTACCGGCGTTACTTCTACATGTAGGTCTATACGATCCAGCAGCGGGCCGGATACTTTATTCAGGTATTCCTGTACCTGCCCCGGCGCACAGGAACAATCCTTGTCAGGATGGTTGAAATATCCGCAGGGACAAGGGTTCATAGATGCCAGTAACATAAAACTGGCCGGAAAGTCGATAGCTGTTCTTGCCCTGGAAATGGTTACTCTTCTCTCTTCTACCGGTTGCCGCATTACTTCCAGCACTTTACGTTTAAACTCCGGCAATTCATCC
>NZ_DATMTE010000450.1:0-5518 GCF_035564935.1 Chitinophaga sp.
CGGGAAATAAAAATGTCCTGCTCCCGGAAAGGAAGCAGGGCACGGTAAAGTATATACGAAATATCCCTTAAGTGATCATCTCCGGAATATCCCCATCTATAACCAGTTTCCCGGCAGTTTTAGCGCGGATCTCTTCCACGGTAACACCGGGTGCACGCTCCAGGAGTTTAAACCCTTCCGGCGTTACGTCCAGCACTGCCAGTTCAGTCACAATTTTCTTTACACAGTTAACACCCGTAAGCGGTAAGGTACAGGCGGGCAGCAGTTTGCTTTCGCCTTTGGGATTGGTATGCATCATGGCTACAATAATGTTCCTGGCGGAGGCCACCAGGTCCATTGCACCGCCCATTCCTTTCACCATTTTGCCCGGGATTTTCCAGTTAGCAATATCGCCGGTATCGGATACTTCCATAGCGCCCAATACGGTAAGATCTACCTTACCGGCGCGGATCATACCAAAGCTTTCTGCGGAGTCGAAGAAACTCCCTCCGGGCAACAAGGTCACTGTTTCCTTCCCGGCATTGATCAGGTCCGCGTCAATGTCTTCCGCAACAGGATACGGTCCCATACCAAGTATCCCGTTTTCAGACTGCAGCATAATAGAAACGCCGGCGGGTATATAGTTAGATACCAGCGTAGGAATACCAATACCAAGATTCACGTACATACCATCCTGTAGTTCCTGCGCAATTCTTTTGGCTATACCATATTTATCGAGCGACATAAAATGTAAGATTTGAGAGTGGAAAATTTGATGAACTAGATCTTAACCGTTCTGCGTTCGATCCGTTTTTCATAGTTACCGCCTTTGAAGATGCGGCGTACATAAATACCCGGCACATGTATCTGGTCGGGCTCCAGCTCTCCGGGCTGTACCAGCTCTTCTACTTCAGCAATGGTAATTTGCCCGGCCCTGGCCATTGAAGTGCTGAAATTCCTGGTGGTTTTACGGAATACGAGGTTACCCAGCGTATCTCCTTTCCAGGCCTTTACAATGGCGAAATCGGCATGCAGTGCCAGTTCCATCAGGTGGGGCTTCCCATCGAATACACGTACTTCTTTACCTTCGGCGATTTCAGTTCCGTAACCGGCAGGAGTGAAAAAAGCGGGAATACCCATACCAGCCATCTGGATGCGCGTAGCCAGCGTTCCCTGTGGAATAAGGTCTACTTCCAGTTCACCAGCCAGGAGCTGTCTTTCAAATTCTGCATTTTCACCTACATAAGACGACATCATTTTCCTGATCTGCCGGGTTTTCAGCAACAGGCCAAGACCAAAATCATCTACTCCTGCATTGTTGGATATGCAGGTAAGATTTTTTACGCCTTTTTCCACCAGGGCGGTGATACAATTTTCCGGAATCCCGCACAAACCAAATCCTCCCAGCATCAGTACCGCGCCATCCCGGATATCTTGTATGGCTTCGCCGGCATTTGCTACTACTTTGTTCATGTTTTGGTGTTTTATAGATTAGGGCTGCCGTTTGATAAAAGGGCGGACTGTGTCCACCTTCGGCAGCAATAGCACGCTGTCTGCATACGGGAAAATGCTTTTCATCCGGAATCGGAGCGGTGCATTTTCATCCACAGGGTTGGGTAAGCGCTGTTTCCTTGCAGCAATATCAGTTTGTACCATTTGAAATACTTCCTTCAACCTGTTGGGATGACTTTCATAATACCGGTAGCTTTCCATAAACTCTTTCACGCTTACCTTATGGAGGTCCAGTATCTGCTTGTAATAGATCTTCACCTTTTCCTGCCTGAGCGAATCAAAGTTAGGCGTATAAGTAACCTGCATCTGTTGTTCGCTGCTGTAGGCATCTGCAATAGACATATCTACCAGGATGCCGGTCATCGTTTCCTTTGAAAGATACTTACGCGGTACCTTATCACCATCCCCGCAGGCGAACAAAAATAACACGATCAAAGCCAGTGCGGTGTATTTCATCATCATATTCATCATAGCGGTTACTTCATCTGTTGATATTTTTGTGCGTTGGGAACGTCCATCTGGGACAGTAGTTCCGCTGCACGGCTTTTCTCCTGTGGCGTAGCGCGGGAGAATATTTTCAATAACTCCTGTCCTTTTGAAAGGAAAAAGGTTTGCATCAGCATGGAGTTCGGAATATCTTGGTGGATGGAGTAAAGCATGTTCAGGCAGTTAAGAATAGCTGCACGGCCTTTCATCACATCGTCATACATCAGGTCCAGCCCTTGCCGGTGGTATTGATACATTACGTCATGAAACTGGAGGAACTTTGCATTGAGGAGATTATCCTGCAACCAGTAACGGTTACGGTTTCCTTCAAAGGCTTTCCATCCTGAAATTTCCTTTCCATCCGGTGCATTGTTTACAATATTCAGTGCTTTCTTGAAATACAGGTCTCCGCCACGGGGGGAAAACGAGTCATAATCCAGACCGAGAATAATATTCACATAATACGCCAGGATAGCGGTTAAGTTAGATGCCAGCGGGTCGTTGCCCACCACCCTGTTATCGCTAAATTCCAGCTGCTGAAATTCCACATAGCGGAAAACTACATTGGGATCCTGGATATTCAGCAGGCTGGTTACATAGCTGCTGTTAAATACCGGCCTGGTGGCCTGTATGGTCAGTGTGCCCTTGTAGCTGTCGTTTCCCGATGTTCCGGTAATATTCAGTAAAAAATTACATTCTATCCGTTCTGCTGGTGTAAAGGCATCGGCAGCCCAGTGGCGGTTATTGAGAAAATCCCGGATGGAGTTCTGCAGGGTTGTAAATATTTTTTTGTCCACTCCCTGGATCTGTTGGGCTACTACAGATACATTGGCCCTGATTTCCTGGGCCTTAACGGGAGGGCAGCAGAATAGTAAAAAGGCGCCTGCCAGCAGCAGGATCAGCGGGAAACGATTAGGCATGTTGCAATTCGATTATAGCGGAAACAATATCCTGGGCCACGGCCTGTTTGGATTTGAGAGGGAAACTGCGTTCGTTCCCGTTTTTGTCAAACAGCGTTACTTTATTGGTATCATAATTAAAGCCTGCACCTGCGTCTGCCAGCGAGTTCATCACAATCAGGTCCAGGTTCTTTTCACGCAGTTTTTTCAGCGCATATTCTTTTTCATTGTTCGTTTCCAGGGAGAATCCTACCAGCAGCTGCTGTGGCCCTTTACGATCGCCCAATGAGCGGAGTATATCGGGAGTTTTTTCAAGATCGATGTGTAACTGTGCTTCGCCTTTTTTGATTTTCTTATCGGCCACATTTGCCGGGCGGTAATCGGCCACGGCTGCGGCGGCCACCACTATCCCGGCGCCGGGGTAGCGGGACGTTACAGCGTCGTACATTTCCTGGGCGGTTTGCACAGGGATTACAGTGATGCCGGGATGGGCTGTTTTTTGAGAAGTGGGACCGAGTACCAGCTGTACATCGGCGCCGGCATCCGCCAGGGCCTCTGCAATGGCAATACCCATTTTGCCGCTGGAGTGGTTGGTGATATAGCGAACAGGGTCAATATGTTCTATAGTAGGTCCGGCAGTAACGATGACAGTGGTTCCGTTCAGTGCTTTTTTTCCGTTTTCCTGCCGGAAATGCTGTTCAAGGAAGGTCAGTATCTGTTCAGGCTCCGCCATGCGGCCTTCTCCAAAGAGGCCACTGGCCAGTTCACCGGATTCCACGGGAATTTGCCGGTGACCGTAAGCGATCAGTTTATCCACATTGGTGCGGGTGGCGGGGTGATGCCACATGTCTTCATCCATTGCCGGGGCAAAGAGCACCGGGCAGGTGGCAGACAGGTATACGGCCAGCAGGAGATTGTCGCACAGGCCCAGGGCCATTTTAGCGAGTGTATTGGCGGAAGCGGGTGCAATGAGCATTACATCTGCCCACCGGCCCAGCATTACATGGTTATTCCAGCTATTGTGGTCACTGATATTCAGGGGCACCTCGTTTTTAGAGAGGGTGGCCAGGGTGAGTGGGGTAATAAAGCCAGCAGCGGCAGTGGTCATCACCACTTTCACTTCAGCGCCTTCCTTTACCAGCAGGCGGATAAGGGTAGCGGCTTTATAGGCAGCAATGCTGCCGCTCACTCCGAGCAGGATCTTCTTTCCTTGTAGCATTTTGATAGCGTCCATGGACATATACAAAAACAAAAGCGGCAGAAATCATTCTGCCGCCATGAAATTAATATTTTTATTTTTCGCAATCACGCACCTCACAAAATAATGTGCGGCAGATCAGCTAAACAAGTCGTCGTCGTTCTTGCGGAAATAAATTTTGCTGTCCAGGAACTCCTGAGTAGCCTGGATAGCGGGATTTGCCAGTCTTTCATAAAAACGGGAAATCTCGATCTGCTCCTTGTTCTCATGCACTTCCTCAAGGTTGTCAGTATGGCTGGCAAACTCTTCCAGTTTGGAATGGAGCTCCTCTTTCACGGAAATATTGATCTGATTGGCGCGTTTGGCTATCACGGCAATAGACTCATATAAATTACCAGTTCTGTTCTTAATGTCGGTAGTATTTTTGGTTTCTACCCAGGGATTAAGGCTACTGGTTAGACTTCGCTTTAATTTGCTCATTATCCAGTGTTTTTATGTTGTTTTGTGCTAAGGTATAAAATTTTTCGGCATCAGGCTTTAATTTGCTGTTCGGGTAGTGATCCGCGAAATCCAGGTATTCGTCGAGAACCGTTGCGTAGCGCTCTTTTTGTCTTTCCGGAATACTGTTTTTAGCATAACTATAATAAGATCTGATGGCCATTACTTTGTAGCTGTCGCTTTTATCTGAGTCGGGGTAGTTGCGCATCAGGTTTTTGAAGGCAATACCGGCGGCTTTATAGAAGCCCAGGTTATAATACAGTTCTGCGCTGGAGAACTCTTTCTTTTCCAGTTTACGCCTGCACAGCTCAATTACCAGGTTGGCTTCCGACACTTTATCGGCTGTGGGATAGTTATTGATGAAGGTTTGCATTGCAGCAATGGCCTTCATGGTATTGGTCTGATCCAGTGATACCTTTGGCGATTGCTTATAGTAGCAATATGCCTGCATATAATCTATCTCTACAGCTCTGGGGCTGTTCGGGAACAGGTCCAGGTAATTCTTAAACTGGAAGGCTGCCTGCACATAATCCTTTACATAATAGGAACAATATGCGAAATTATAATACATAGGCTCAAACTTATCAGTACCCTTATATACCTGTACGAGGTCGGTATAGAGCGTTATTGCCGTATTGTATTTTTTCTTCTGGAACAGCTGGTTCGCGTAGTCCAACTTTTTCTCAAAGTTGTTGCTTTTCTCTATTCTCCGTAACTGGTTGTTACAGGAGGTAGATACAATAACCACAAGAACACTGATGTACAATAAAAATTTCCGCATAAAGAGTGGCAAAATTAAGAATTAAATGTAAATGTAAGGCAGAGAGATTTTCATTGCTGTTAAAATTTTGCAAAAGAGGGAATTAAATCGCTGAATCAGAGGTTTTCCACTACGGCCGGGACCGGGATATTTTTTCCACCGGGATGTGGAAAATTGATTTCTGCG
>NZ_DATMTE010000451.1:0-3831 GCF_035564935.1 Chitinophaga sp.
CGCGACGCAATGGCACCAGCCGCAACAAAGCCGCTCGTCCATGCGTGTTGAAAATTGAACCCGCCCGTGATCCCGTCTACATCCATTACCTCCCCGGCGAAGAAAAGGTTGGGTACCAACCGGCTTTCCATGGTAGCCGGGTCTATTTCGCTGAGGGTAACGCCGCCGCAGGTCACAAATTCTTCCTTAAAGGTAGTTTTGCCCTTCACGGGGAACTCCATGCCTACCAATAGTTTCATCAAACGGTTCTGGTCTTTCGCCGGTACGTCTGCCCATCTCATTTCTTCCCCCACACCGGCCTGTTGCAGCAGGAATTGCCAGAGCCGCTGCGGCAGGCCGAAAGGATTTTTATTGTATATCTTTTGCTTCCCTAATTCAAAGCGCAGGTCCTGCCATTGCTCCCGCAGGGTGTTTTCATTATAAGACGGGATCCAGTTTACAATGGCGGTAAAAGTATACTGCAGCTGCTGCAGTTCCCTGGCCCCCCAGGCCGACAACCGTAATACCGCCGGACCGCTCATCCCCCAGTGGGTGATCAGCAAAGGGCCCTGTTCCTGGAGTTTGGTACCCGCCACTTTTACCTGTGCAATGGTGGCCACTCCCATCAGGCTGGTAACCGGGTTGCCAGGCATATTAAAGGTAAACAGGGATGGCGCCGGGGGTACAATGCTATGCCCTGTTTGTTCCAGCCAGGCAAATTTTGCCGCCTGCGCGTAGCCACCTGCGGCTATGCATAAATAATCGGCCATAAGGTCCGGCCCCTGCTGTAATTGAAGGCGCCAGCGCCCATCGTTGTCCTTTTTGAAGGAAGTAACTTCCGTATGGGTGCGTATGGTGAGATGGTATTTATCTGCTTCCCGCAGGAGGCAGTCGATGATCGTCTGCGAATCGTCTGTTACAGGGAACATGCGGCCATCTTCTTCCGCCTTCAGCACCACCCCTCTTTCCCGGAACCAGGCAATGGTATCGGGCACAAAGAAGCGGGAAAAGGATTTCTTTACAAAGTTCTGGCCCCGGGGATAGCGTTTAGCCATGTACGTAATATCCGGCGCATTGTGAGTAACATTGCAACGTCCGCCCCCGCTCACCTTTACCTTCGATAACAGCTTTCCTGTTTTTTCCAGCAGTACCACCTCCAGGCCAGGGCTCAACCGGGCCGCGTTCACTGCACAAAAAAAACCGGCAGCACCGCCGCCAGCTATCACTAAACGTTTCTTTCCTGAACTCATTAAAATCTTGTTAAAACCGTAGGTTGAACACGCAATAATAACAAACCTGCCGTAATCTTACTGATTAATCTTCCAAAGTTTATATTTTTGACATATATTATACCCGCTCAAACTATATTGCATGCAATCGAACCTGAAGAAAAAGCGACAATTTCTGAAATGGATAATACCAGCCGTGATGTTAGGCGGCGTAATGAGTGCACTGGCTGTTCAAACGCGTCCTACTGACTGGTCCGACCGCATTATAAAGGCGTTACAAACGTTCGGCAGCCGTTACCCGGCCGAAAAGGTGTACCTCCATCTTGATAAGGACTACTACGCAGCCGGCGAAACCATCTGGTTCAAAGCCTACCTTACCCTGCAGGGAATGCCCGCTACCACCGCTACTAACCTGTACGTGGAACTGCTGGATAAAAATAATAACATTGTGCAGAAGAAACTGTTTGCCGTTGGCAATGCCGGCGCACCCGGTAACTTCGACCTGCCGGAAACACAAAAGGCAGGCGTATACCAGCTCCGGGCCTATACCGCCTGGATGCTCAACTTCGATCCTGCCTTCAGTTATACCCGGACCATTGAAATCTTTGACCCCTCAAAGAAAACACAACCGGAAACAGACAGCGCCACCACTCCCGACTTTGCAGTGCAGTTCTTTCCCGAAGGCGGTAATCTCATCGTAGGCCAGCCAAACGTAGTGGCTTTTAAAGCCATCGATAATAACGGGTACCCGGTAGAGATATCCGGCGCCGTAAAAGACGCCAAAGGCGCCAGCAGCGCTGTGATCAAAACCATACATGATGGTATGGGTTCTTTCGAAATCACTCCCGCCAACGCGCAGGACATCTTCCAGGCTACCGTAAAAAACAGCAAGGGACAAACCAAAACAGTGCCTCTCCCCGCTGCTGCAGCTTCCGGCGCATCCCTGAAAGTATTCAATAAAGGCAACCGCATATTTTACCAGGCCGTGCCCGGTAATGTAACCGATACCTCCGTAAACGACCTGGTGATCATTGGCCAGATGGGCAGCCAACTGGTGTATAAAGCCAACCTCGATGTAGGTGAAGGCCGCATCAGCGGATTCATTCCCGCTGATCATCTTCCCTCCGGTATTATTCAAATCACTCTTTTTGCAAAATCAGGGATGCCCCTCGCAGAGCGACTGGCCTTTGTACGCAAAAATGACCTGATGCAGATAGATGTACTGGATGCGGATACCCACAAGGAACCCAGAACGAAGAACGCCTTCGAACTGAGATTACCGGACACCATGCAAACCAATATCTCCATCTCCATCACGGATGCAGACGCAGTGCCGGTAGATAAAAACTCGAACAATATCATTTCCAGCTTCCTGCTTACCTCCGATATCAAAGGATATATCTACAATCCATCCTGGTACTTCCGCAACGATGCCGATTCAACGCTGAAAGCACTGGACCTGGTAATGATGACCAACGGATGGAGACGGTTCAGCTGGGAGAAAATCGTTAACAACGAATTTCCTGAAGTAAGGTTCCCGTACGAACAGGGCCTGCTCATGAAAGGCGTAGCCACCATGCTTAACGGCCGGCCAATGCCTACCGGTAAACTGGATATGATCATTCGCCTGCCGATAGACAGTTCCTCCATGTTCGCCTCCACCCCCATAAACGATAAAGGACAGTTTGAAATGGCTAACATGGTATTCCCGGATACCGCTTACATCTATTACCAGGGCAATGACCTCGTAAAAAAAGGCGTGGATGTGAATGTGAAGTTCGATAATCACTTCTTTGAACGTCCTACACAAATTAAAATTCCCTTCCCGCTGCGTGTACCACCTGCGGTGGATAACAATGCACTGAAACAATTCCTCGCCAATGCCGCGGAAGGCAATAAGGTAAACCGTTCTATCAATAATAAAACGGTATACCTGCAGGAAGTAAATGTAAATGCGAAAAAAGTGAAGCCCGAAGAAACTACAGAGAAACGTTATGCCTCCGGGATGTTCTCCGGCGGCGACGGCTACTCTTTCGACTTAACAAAAGAAACCCCTATTGCGCTCAACGTATTCCAATACCTGCAATCAAAAGTAGCGGGGCTGCAAATCACCGGCGACTATAACAATCCAACGCTCTCCTGGCGTGGTGGTGCGCCAGGGCTCTACCTCAATGAAATGCAATCGGACGTGAGTATGCTGAGCACCCTCTCCATCCAGGACATTGCGCTCATTAAAGTATTCCGCCCTCCGTTTATGGGTGGCTTCGGCGGTGCTAATGGCGCCATCGCAGTATACACCAAAAAAGGTGGCGATAACACACCGAAAAATGATCCGAGCATCCGGGGCTTCAAGTTGTATAAAAAGGCCGGTTACCAGATCGTGAAACAGTTCTATTCACCGGACTACTCCGTGAAAAAAGAAGTACACGCATTACCTGATAAACGCCTCACCCTTTACTGGAACCCGAACGTAGTAATAGATACCCTCACACATACTGCCAGGGTGGAATTTTATAACAACGATTTCACCAAGCGTTTCCGCCTGGTGGCAGAAGGCATCGGCGAAGACGGTAGCGTAGGTCACCTTGAGCAGGAGTTCTAAAAAGCGTGTTTTGTCTTGGAA
>NZ_DATMTE010000452.1:0-2577 GCF_035564935.1 Chitinophaga sp.
CGGATCATCCATTGAAAAGTCACTCCAGCATTTAATTTATTTCCGGGTGTCAGAAATGAATGGCTGCGGATTTTGCCTGGATATGCACTCCAAAGATGCAAGGGAGGAAGGAGAAACAGAACAACGTCTTTATATGCTGGCTGGCTGGAGAGAAGCGACAGTATATACCGATCGCGAGCGGGCGGCCTTTGCCTGGGCGGAAGCGGTAACCAGGATCACTAACAGCGACGTACCGGACGATGTATATAACCAGGTGCGCCAGCAGTTTTCTGAAGAAGAGATCGTAGACCTGACCATCGCTGTTACCACTATTAACAGCTACAACCGTCTTAATATTGCCTTCCGCACGGCTGCCGGAAGCTATAAACCGGGATTATTCAAGGTGAAAGCTAATTAATTCATATATTTCACTACGATTTAAATTATAAAGAGATGAAAGAATTTTTATTGTTGTTCCGTAATACTGATCTTGCTCCCCGTGATTTCTCTGCAGAAGATTTCCAGGCGATGACAAAGAAGTGGCAGGACTGGGCAGGAGGTATTGCCGCAGAAGGCAAACTGGGGAGTAACGGCAACCGTCTTTCACAGGAAGGAAAAGTACTGAAACCGGGAGGCGTTATCACCGACGGGCCTTTTGTAGAGATCAGGGAAAGGCTGGGCGGATTCCTGGTAGTAAAGTCCGATACGCTGGAAGAAGCTACCACACTGGCACACGGCTGCCCTGTTCTGGAAATCGGCGGCAGCGTTGAGATCAGGGAAATTGTTTCATAAACGGTATCAGCAAAAAATAAAAGAACCACTCTTTCGTTAGAGTGGTTTTTACTGTTTTAATATGGAAAGGGAACTCGAATCACTGAAGCATTTATTTAAGCAGGAATTTTCCAAGATGGTGGCTGTGATCAGCAAGCTTTTCGGGTTACAGCATATTGAAATAGCGGAGGATATTGTGAGTGAAACATTTTTACTGGCCTCCGAAACATGGGGTATGAAAGGGCTTCCTCCCAATCCAACCGCCTGGCTTTATACCGTAGCCAAACAAAAAACAATACATCATTTCAGGAGAAATAAAATATTTGACACCAAGGTACTTCCTGAAATAACAGCCCGGCAGGAGCTGACCGGCGATGCCGAAGCGCTGAATTTCTCCCAGGAAAACATCCAGGACAGCCAGTTACAAATGCTTTTTGCCGTGTGTAACCCCGCTATTGCCAGCGAAGCGCAGATAGGCCTGGCATTGCGTATTCTTTGTGGTTTTGGAATAGATGAAATTGCAGAAGCCTTTCTATCCAACAAAGAAACCATCAATAAAAGACTATTCAGGGCAAAAGAGAAGCTGCGCGCAGAGAAGATCAAAATGGAGCTTCCGCCGGAAGGCGATATCCCCAAGCGGCTGGATAATGTACTGCATATTATTTACCTGCTTTTCAGCGAAGGATATTATTCGCAAACACAGAACCAGATCCTGCAAATGGATCTTTGCCTGGAAGCATTGCGGCTGGGGCTGATGCTTACTGCCTACGACAAAACCAACCTGCCCAAAACAAACGCGCTGATTGCCCTCATGTGCTTTCATGCGTCCCGCTTCAATGCCAGGCAGGCCGGTGAAGGCGAAGTGGTATTGTATGAAGCGCAGAACGAAGCCCTGTGGGACCATTCGTTAATTAACCAGGGCATCCGTTTCCTGCAGCTTTCCGCTGAAGGCAATGAAGTAAGCTCCTTTCACCTGGAAGCCAGGATCGCCTACTGGCACTGCATCAAGGAAGACACGCCGGAAAAGTGGAAGGAAATCCTGCAGCTATACAATGCGCTGTTAATGATCAATTACTCGCCCAGTGTAGCCCTGAACCGTACCTTTGCATTGTATAAAGCAAACGGGCAGGAGGAAGCCCTAAAAGAAGCAGAAAAATTGAAGCTGGAGAATAATCATTTCTATTATGTATTGCTGGGGGAACTGTATAAGAATATCGACAACAATAAAGCAAAGGAAAGTTTCCGCAAAGCCTGGCAGCTGGCCAAAACAGATACTGAAAAACAAGGCATCGAGGCACAATTAAACCGTTTCACAGATGAGCATACACACTAACCTGATCAACGCCATAGGACACTTTATCCGTATGGATGAAGCCGAAAAACAGTTTATCTCTTCTTTGTTTGTACGCAGGCAGTTCCGGAAAAATGACTACTTCCTGCGGGAAGGACAGGTATGCCGTGAGGTGGGATTTATTGAAAAGGGATTGATCCGTTACTACAGTATCAAAGATTCCGGCGAAGAACTGACATTTGATTTTGGAAAGGAAAATGATTTTACCTGTAATTATGAAAGTTTTCTTGATCACTCGGTTTCCCGGCGCAGCATCCAATGCATTGAACCAACAGAAATACTATGCGCTTCGTATGAAAGTCTTCAATTGATTTACAGTAAAGTTAAGGAAGGCGAAAAGTTTGGCCGTTTAATTTGTGAACAGCTATATGTGTATGCACTGAAAAAGGCCACCTCTTTTTATGAAGACCAGCCAGAGCAGCGGTATCTGCATTTTATACATAACTACCCCGACCTGCAGCAACGTATTCCCCAGT
>NZ_DATMTE010000453.1:0-6191 GCF_035564935.1 Chitinophaga sp.
TACACACCAGGCTTCTTTTTTCCAAAAGGATTTCGATATCCAACACGCCTTTTTCATCGGGATGTTTATGCACGAGTCCATGCCAGATGGCGTTTTCCACATATGGTTGTAATATCATAGGAGGTATCAGTACTTCGTCATCGTTAATGTCTGCATCCACGAGGAACCGGTATTCAAAGATACCGTTACAACGCAATGATTCCAGGTCAAGATACAATCTTAATGATTCCAATTCTTTGTTTAATGTAACAAAAGTATGTTGGGTGTTATCGAGGATGAGGCGCATCAGCCGGGAGAACTTGGTAAGATAATCCGATGCCTCTTCCTGGTTATTGCTCCAGATGTACCGGTGGATGGAACTGAGAGAATTAAAGATGAAGTGCGGATTCATCTGGGAACGCAGCGAACGGAGTTCCAGTTGCAGGGTTTGTTTCTTGGTTTTCAGGTTACGGTGGCGGATATAAAAAAGACCGCCCACAATAGCCATCAGCAGAAATGCCGCCAGGGCAAAGGTGATCACCACGTTACGTTTGGTTCGCAGTTCTCCCACCATTTTATCATGTTCAAGGTTGTGGATCTGGTTATCTTTCCGGTCTACCTCGTAAATGGTTTGCATCTGGGCAAGCGCCATGGCTGATTTTTCATCGAGGATACTGTCTTTGTACAGCAATGATTTATCCGTGGCTTCCAGCGACTTTTTAAACTCCCCGCTTTCTTTAAAATCGGTAGCCAGCGCCTTGTAAGCATCCATCAGCATGGCTTTAAAGCCCAAGAAGGTGCTGATGTCTATGGACTGTATCATATTTTCCCGGGCTTCGTCGTGCTTTCCCTGCGCGCTCAATAACTTCCCGATACTTAAATAGCTTTCCGCCACATGTACCTTATCATCTACTTTATCATTTACTTCCAGCGCTTTTTTCAGGTACTCCATAGCGGCCGGGTAGTCTTTTTTTTCCTGGTAGGCAGCGCCGAGGGCGTTATAACATATGGCCATACCAATAGGCCGGTCCATTTTCTGGTTGATGGCAAGAGAGCGTTTATGGTACTGGATAGCCAGGTCCAGTTTATGCAGACCCTGGTATGCGAATCCGAGGTTACCGAGATTAATCGCAACACCGAGCGGGTTGTTGCTTTTCTCTTCCAGTTCGAGGGCATGGGTAAAATGGGTGATGGCATCGTCATATTTTTCCGTAGAGAGCTGGATATTTCCGATGCTGTTGGTAGCTACGCAAACGTTGCGGATATCGTTGATCTTTTCAGCAAGGATCAGTGCTTTTACATGGTAGTCAAATGCTTTCTGCAATTTATCCTGCCGCCGGCAATCCACCCCTGCGTTATTCAGTGAGAATACAATGAGCAAAGTATCTCTTGCTTCCTCTGCAGCTTTGAGGGCTTTTTCGTGGTAGTCTTCCGCAATAATGTACAGTGATTTATTTCTTTTTGCAGTGCCCAGTTCATTGTAAGCCTGCGATACTCCTCTGGGATATTTGAGTTGGAGTGATAAGGTAAGCGCTTCCTGCCAGAAGGGGTTTTCTATTTTATGCGCTTCAAAGAAACGGTTATTCTGTCCGCCCTTTTTCAACAGTGCCGATACTTTACCGGTATCTGAAGGAAGCCGGTGAACAGAGTCGAGCTGTTTGTATACCCGCAGGGAATCCTGGGCTATCGCCGTAAAAAAGGCCCCTGACAGGAGCAAGTATAGAAGACATACACCTTTTATAGACATTGGCTGGTCTGTGTGACTACACAATTTAAAAAAGAATTACGAATAACATGTAGCGATTTAAAGATATCCGGTTAAACGGGGGATAACGCTATGGGGCCATTATACTCACTGACAATCAAAAAGTTGAAAAAAGCGAAAGGGCGAAAGAATTCGCCCCTTCTTCCTATTAACCGAATACACCTACTGAAAATATGGAACGGCTATGGCGTGCCACGCCATCCCACATTACCTTTAAATGCCTGCCGGCAGCGGTTATACCGGGCAGACTGTATTTTATATATAGCAACATTATAGTCGGTTAATAGCAAAGGGTCCTTTATGGATATAGCTAGGATAAGACCGTCCCCGGAAGCACGATATATAATAACGCGTCTTACGCACTTGTTCTTAATGTCTTATACAGGTCCATCACACTTCATCAACAGCACAATGACTTGTCCATACAAAAATTGCCTAAGCAGTATTTTTCAGGGAGGATCAGGTTCAGGTATGCGGAAATCGTCAATAAAAAGCTGACATCATTCAGGCATGAAAATAAAATGCTACTGGAAATTCGGGAGGATGTGGAAAAATTATCGGGTTCGTGACCCACGGTCACATAACAAATGTATAAAAGAGTTTTAATAAAAGAAAATAATATTTTATGAGGAGTGCGCCATTATAGCGTCTTCCACCCATTGCATCACCAGTTGGAGCTGGTCATCGGGGTTCAAGTGGCTGTTATCCAGGATAATAGCATCTTCCGCCTTGCGGAGCGGACTTATTTCGCGGTTGGCATCTATATAATCTCTCAGTTCGAGGTTTTGTTTTACTTCTTCCAGGGTAATATTCCTGTTCTTTTCATACAACTCCTTAAACCTGCGCTGTACGCGGATAGCGATATCGGCGGTCATAAAGATCTTCAGTTCGGCATGAGGGAATACTACGGTACCAATATCACGGCCATCCATCACGATACCTTTGCGGGCGCCCATTTTCTTCTGCTGTGCTACGGCCAGGTCACGTACTTCCTTTACAGCAGCTACTTCGCTTACCTTTTCGGCCACGATCATTTCGCGGATCAGGTGTTCCACATTTTCGTTGTTGAGGTACATTTCGCTGACACCGGTGAGCGAATTGGGCACAAAATCCAGGTGTATATCTTTCAATGCAGCGGTTACTGCTTCATGTGATAGCCAGTCGATCCTGTTCTGAATAAAATAAAGCGTAATTGCACGATACATAGCGCCGCTGTCGATGTAGGTATAGTCCAGCTTTTTAGCCAGTTGCCTGGCCAAAGTGCTTTTGCCACATGAAGAGTAGCCATCTATCGTGATGATTATTTTTTTCAAAACTATCTGTTTAAATGAATCGCCTGTTGGGAAGAACCCTACAAAATTGGGGGAAATCTCCGAGAAAATCAAAACAAAAGGCCGGAAATTCCGCGGAGGAAACTCCGGCCCTTTTTATTGCGCCACCACCACTTTGCAGGTGTAAGCCACTTTCATAGTGTCTTTATGGTAGATAACAATGAAGTAAACGCCCGACGGCAGGTCCGAAATACTTACATCTGCATCTCTTTTTACCACGTACTGACGCATTACCTGGCTCCAGGTATCATGCAGCTGCATCAGCATTTCCCCGCGGATACCACGGATGGTGACCCTGAAATTACCGTTGTTCGGGTTCGGGAATACTTTGATCTGTACAAAAGGCGGCACAGCGCGTACATCAGAATAGGTGACCTTACCGTTCCTGCCTACTGCTTTAATGCGGTAATAGGTCCAGTCGTCGTAATCATTCACATCCGGGAAGGTATAGCTCAAAGGCACGCTGCTATTGCCATTGATGGCTTTTGTTGGTAACACGCCGATTTTCACGAATTGTTCCTGCCGTTCATAACGGCGTTCAATTTCAAACGTAGCATTATAGATTTCACGGCTGGTGGTCCAGTCCAGCTGTATCAGCAGCGGAGCCGTTCTGAAGGCTTCAAAGCTGAGGAACATGGCTGGTTTGGCGGAGCCTATGAGGGCAGTTTTTGCGAAGTATTCGCTGGCGCCCAACCCGTCGAAATGCCGGAGATGCATGGTAGCCGGCTGTGTTATGGCAGTAGTGGCTAATGTACCGGGCAATGGCTGGGTAGTAATGGCCGGTACGGCATCCCATACACCGCTAACGAAGCGGGTAATAAAACTGCTGTCGCGTGAAGTGGCATATGCCGGCAATTCGCTTACATCCATATGTTGCAGGATCACATCTACTTCTCCCCCGCTGTTGTCTGCCCGGCGGATATTCCAGGATTTATTCACAAAGCTGTCTGCATAGGCAGTGCCACCAGCGGCCACTGTAAATACGCTGTCGTATACACGGGCGCCTATCATATCCTTTGCGCCGGTAATGAGCACGGCGGCTGGCGAGTAGTTATAATCGTCTGTTCCTATGGGGTAAACCACTTTTCCATCTGCATTAGTAATGGCAGCACGGTAAAGCAGTCCGCCGGCAACACCTTTCCCGGTCACCACATAGCGGTAATCGTTGTAGCCGGTAATGGAGCCTGGTGTTTTATCACCCACCTGGAGATTCCAGCCATTAAGATAAATACGGCCACTGGCAAAGTGCAGGTTGTTCCTGATCTTCAGGTCGCTGAAATCCTCCAGCACCAGGCCGGCGGGATTATTAAGCTGCAGGTTGGGAAAGCTGGTACCTGTTCCGCTGATAAAGCTGTAGGCGCCGTATACCCGTTGCTGACCGGCGCCTGAAAAGAGGAAGGTGCCTCCTTTGCCTGAAGTGCCGTCTGCACTTTCATCGGGGAGCGTAGCCCCGTTACCGTTAGTCCATAACCTGCTGAGAATGTAAAAGGTGGCGTTGGGATTGGAGCCGAGGATACCGTTGTTCGTCATATCAGCAAAGATGCCCACATTGGTATTACCGGAAAGCCATACGGTGGCGCCGGCAGGAATGTAAACGCCTTGCTGGGCGGAAAGGCGCAAGCCTGCTCCGAGTAATAGCCATATGATTAAACAATATCTCCGCACAATAATTATATTCTGATTGTATTAGTAATTCTCTGAAATAATATACCAGTTAGTTCCATCGGACTGAAAGGAAAAGCAGCGCCTGGATTCTGTACCCAAATTAACGGATGCCGCCACGCCATCGATATTTCCACTGGGCGTGGTCATTGTAATCGTTCTTGTGTTAAATCTCTTCACATTATATACCCTGCCCTTGTTGGCGGCAGGCGCCGGCAGAGTGATCGTAATGTTATTATTCGTGTTTACAATAAGTGTATAGTCGGCTGCTGTGAGCGTGTAGGTGGTTGCAGAAGTACCTACTGATTTTATCGGATAAGTCATGCCGCCGGGAGCCGCGGCCGCTACCCATTCAGTACCATCAAACTGGAGTATCTGGTCAGTAGCAGGTGCAGTGCTGTTTATGTTTACCCCGTTCAGCTGTTTGGCATTCCATATATTACTGGCGCTATTGGCGGCTAAAGCGCCACCGGTAATCTTCAGCGTAGCTGCATCCAGTGAAACATTGCCAATATCCCCGGCTGCATCGCGGCCCATCAGATCTGTTGGCGTACCTGCGCTGCCTGTTAAACGCATGTCCCCGTTTACATGCAGCGTTCTTGCAGGAAGTGCGGTAACGCCAATACCCATTTTCCCACTCTGCAGGCGCATCATTTCTTTCGTGGTGGGTGTGGCGTTGTGTGTATAAGTTTTAAAGATGATCGGTTCATCTCCGTCATCCCCGATAATGAAATCAAATCCACCATTATTGGCAGTACCTGTTGAACCAAATTCAAATAAATCTGTGCCGGCAGCACTTCCTTTCATCCTGAAATTACCATTGGCATCTACATAAAACATAGGTTTATAGAAGCTCGCACCCGCTGCTTCGAATTGTAATGCAGACCTGAGATAGGTTACCTTCTGATTGGGATCTGTATAATCGGGATAGCTGTCAGTAAGCCCTAAAAGATCGCGCCTGCCAAACTCCAGGTACGACTGGTTATTGGATTTGATCACCATTTTAATATCGTCGTTGGTACCGAGCGCAGATCCCGCAGGCGCAGCCGTGTTACCTGTCATCAGCCAGTTAACGGCTGCTAAATTCTCGGTAACGATTACATCTCCCGTACTATTGATCGACAACACTTTGGAATTGGCTGTTCCCGGCGTGGCGGCTGCAATATTTGATAACCGCAGTCCTGAAGTAAATGTAGAAAAAGCAGGAGTTGTCGTTTGAGGGCCGGCAATTTCAAGGCGATTGGCTGGTGCGCCGGTACCCAGCCCCAATGATGAATTAGCATCGTTCCAGAAAAACTGGTTTTTATTTTCCGAGATAACGCCCCCCGTTCCGGCAAAAAGCACAGACCCGGGCGTAAGCGCTTTCAGCGCCAGTGTACCCGTGGCACCAATAATGCCGTTACCTGTTATATTGAAATTGGCGGTTTGAGCAGTAGTTGTATTTTGAATATAGC
>NZ_DATMTE010000454.1:0-6220 GCF_035564935.1 Chitinophaga sp.
TCACGTCGCTATTTTATATTTAAAAAATCTGTTACCAGCTTTTTTACTTCTTCATATGCTTTTTCCAGTTCATCGTTTACTACAATCTGGTCAAATTCATGGGAAAACGACAGCTCATAGCGGGCTTTTGCCAGTCTTTCGTCGAGGGAGGCCTGTGTTTCCGTGCCTCTTTCACTGAGCCGTACGCGCAGTGCATCTAACGAAGGGGGCTGTATGAAAATGGTGAGTGCGTTGCCGTGATACTTTTCTTTGATAGATAAAGCGCCTTTCACATCGATATCTACCATGGGTACCTGGTTATTATTCCAGATACGCTCCAGTTCACTTTTAAGGGTGCCATAATACTTGCCGGCGTACACCATTTCATATTCGGCGAAAGCGTTTTCCTCGATCCGCTGGTGAAATTCATCGGCCGACAGGAAGTAGTAGTCTTTTCCATGTACTTCGCTGGCGCGCGGGGTGCGGGTGCTGGCGGAAATTGAAAAGGCCAGTACCGGCATATTGGCCAGCAGTTTTTTTACGATAGTGGTTTTACCGGCGCCGGAAGGAGCCGTAACAATGATGATCTTCTTTTCCATTATTAATTACAATCAAGGTAGCGGTTACTTCAAAAGCAAAACCCAAAAACCAGTAAAATGTTTTGCTGGTATTTGGGTTCTGAAGAAGTATGAACAACTGTTTATACTCTCTTTATATCTGCGCCCAGTTTTCTCAACCTTTCGTCGATGTACTGGTAGCCACGGTCTATCTGGTCAATATTCTGAATAGTGCTTTTTCCTTCTGCACTGAGTGCAGCGATCAGCAGGGATACGCCGGCACGGATATCGGGTGAAGACATGGTGATACCACGCAGATTATGCTGGCGGCCCAACCCGATGACTACGGCACGGTGCGGATCGCATAAAACGATCTGTGCGCCCATGTCTATCAGTTTATCCACGAAAAACAGCCTGCTTTCAAACATCTTCTGATGGATCATCACACTGCCTTTTGCCTGTGTGGCCACTACCAGCACAATGCTCAGCAGATCGGGTGTGAAGCCGGGCCAGGGATGATCGGAGATAGTAAGAATAGAGCCGTCGAGGAATGTCTGGATTTCATAGGAGTCCTGGGAAGGGATAAAGATATCGTTTCCCCTGATTTCCATTTGAATGCCCAGTTGCCGGAACTTTTCAGGTATAATCCCGAGGTTGTCCACGCCGGCATTTTTGATAGTGATCTCACTTTGCGTCATGGCAGCCAGGCCAATGAAGGAGCCGATTTCGATCATATCGGGGAGCATGCTGTGTTCGCAGCCACCCAGGTATTTTACGCCTTCAATGGTAAGCAGGTTGGATCCTACGCCGCTGATGCGGGCGCCCATACGGTTCAGCATTTTACAAAGCTGTTGCAGGTATGGTTCACACGCTGCGTTATAAATAGTAGTGGTTCCTTCCGCCATTACCGCTGCCATTACAATATTGGCGGTACCGGTAACGCTTGGCTCGTCCAGCAGCATATAGGTGCCTTTGAGGCCTCCGGAAGATTCCAGCCGGAAATAATTATCGTCTGCATCGTACACAAACCTGGCGCCCAGTTTTTCGAAACCGATAATGTGGGTGTCCAGCCTGCGTCGGCCTATTTTATCGCCTCCGGGTTTGGGAATGAAGGCGCGTCCGAACCTTGCGAGCAGCGGACCGGCAATCATTACCGAGCCTCTGAGCCGGCCTGATTTCTTTTTAAACTCGGGGCTTTCCAGGTATTTCAGATCTACTGCATCGGCCTGAAATTCGCAGGTATCCCTGCTGATACGGTTTAATTTTACGCCAGCATCTCCCAACAACTCTATCAGCAGATTTACATCTACTATATCCGGAATATTAGTGATAGTAACCTTTTCGGGGGTTAGCATCACAGCACTGATGATTTGTAAAGCTTCGTTTTTGGCACCCTGGGGTATAATTTCTCCCTTTAAGCGGTTGCCGCCTCTTACTTCAAAAGCACTACTCACTTGTTCCTGTTTTTGTTGTATTTGTTATTGTGCTTATTGTTATTGTCCCGGCTTTTACCGCCGCTGTTGCCGCTATTGCTGCTTTTGAACTTATTTTGCTGGAAGTTTTTGCGCTTGTTGGAACGGAACTGTTCACCGGCGCCTGCGACATTACCGCTTTGGGGGAAGTTTACAGGGCCTGCGACATGCGCAGTGTGGCCCGGATGGTATTCCAGCTGGTTGTTGGTGATGGCCAGTAATTCGGCCTTAATAGCATCGTCATGCACACTTTCCTTGTGCCAGTTGCTATACGCCAGCTTCATGTAGTTACCGATACATTGGGTAAATCCTTCTTTTTTTTCAGGATTATCTTCATGTACCGCTTTATCGATGATCATTTCCAGGTTTTTGCCGAAGTGACGGTTCCTTGGATATTTTTTTGGATAAGGAAGTTTATCTGGCTTGGCTCTCAGCTTTTCGATGGTGGGGATTGGATATGGGGACTCCACATTCAGGTTAAAGCCGGAGATATTAAAGATATGATCCCATAATTTATGCCTGAAGTCTTCCACATTACGTAAATGCGGGTTCAGCGTACCCATCAGCTCTATTACAGCCATAGCATTACGCTGGCGCTCTTCGTCGTCTTCTATGGTTACCAGGTATTCCACCATTTTCTGGATATTCCTGCCATATTCCTTCATTATCAGGTAATTGCGCGTGGTATTATATTCCATTACTAGTATTTAAAAAAAATTGATTTGATGATGGGACATCTTAAGTGAAGAAAATTAATCGGCAACATCTATGCAAACATAATAAAAAAATACGAGGAACATTTCATTGGGCTGTATTGTTTATTAGAGCAAAAACATTGTTATGGAGCAACTAAAAAACAAGGTGGCGCTGGTAACAGGCGCAGGTTCCGGCATTGGCAAATGTGTGGCCGAGCTGTATGCAGCCAATGGGGCGGGTGTGGTGATCAGCGACATTGATGAAAAAGGTGGAAATGCGGTGGCAGAGGGAATTAAAAGTAAGGGCGGCAGCGCTGTTTTTATAAAGTCGGATACCAGCAACCCATCGGACTGTGAGCAGCTGGTGGCCAAAACCCTGGAGCAGTTCGGGCAGCTGGATATTGCCTGCAACAATGCCGGTATTGGCGGTGCAGCCGCTCCCACCGGTGAGTACAAGCTGGAGGACTGGCAAAAAGTTATCAACATAAATCTCAATGGCGTTTTTTACGGTATGCGGTACCAGCTCCCGGTGATGGAAAAGGCCGGTGGGGGGATCATTGTAAACATGGCTTCCATCCTGGGGGCAGTTGGTTTTGCAGGCTCCTGCGCCTACGTGGCCGCCAAACATGGCGTGGTAGGACTTACGCAGGCAGCGGCAGTGGAGTATTCCGCCAAAGGCATCCGGGTAAACGCCGTGGGACCGGGATTTATTGAAACCCCATTATTAACCAAACATCTGAGCCAGCAGGAGATGCAGGCACTTGTGGGCCTGCATCCCATAGGCAGGTTAGGCAAGCCGGAAGAGGTAGCAGAGCTGGTGTTGTGGCTCAGCTCTCCGCAATCATCTTTCGTAACCGGCAGCTACTATCCCATTGATGGAGCATACCTGGCCAGATGATTTGGTTATGTTATTTTTCCGGGTATTTCAGGGAGATAAAAATTATTATCTCCCTGAAAAATTCAACAATCAAACCTGCAATTCCCGAAATGTTTGCTAGTTTTAGTCAATGCAAACACATAAACTCCCCATACTTTTTTTACATGGCGCCCTGGGCGCCGCCTCTCAATTTGAACCATTGGCTGCGGCAATGTCTGATCACTACGATGTGCACCTGATCAACTTCAGCGGGCACGGCAATGTGCCTTTTTCAGAGCAGGGATTCAGTATACAGGTATTTGCGGCGGAGGTATTATCCTATCTTGATAGCCATCAGCTTGATTTTGTACACATTTTCGGATACAGCATGGGCGGCTATGTAGCCATGTACCTGGCGAGGCATTACCCGGAAAAAACCGGGCGGGTGATTACGCTGGCTACTAAATTTAACTGGAACGAAGCAACTGCAGGCAAAGAAGTCAGGCAACTGAATCCCGACCTGATCGCGGAAAAGGTACCGGCTTTTGCCAAAGTGCTGGAAGCCAGGCATACCGCGGGCGACTGGAAAACGGTAGTAACGCGTACCGCGCAGCTGATAGAGGAACTTGGGCACCAGTCGTTGCTGAAGCCGGCAGACTATGCGCAGGTAGTAACCCCGTGTATGCTGATGATGGGCGACCGTGACAACATGGTGTCTTTCCAGGAAACCATTGAAGTGTACAAGGCCCTTCCGCTGGCGCAGCTAACAGTGATGCCGGATACGGCGCATCCGTTGGAAAAGGTAGATGTGCCGCTGCTGGCCTATTATTTAAGAAGATTTACAACACAGGATATCTGATCATTTATTCGCCCATAGCGATTTTGCCCCAGTTGTTCAGTTCTTCTTCCGTCCACAATGCGGGGAAGAAAACAATGCGCTTATTTTTCGGGGGCAGGAATTGCTGCCAGTTGGTGCCGCCGGTAGCGGCGATGTCTTCCGGTTTTTTATGCAGGTATCGCACTGCTGATTTGTAGTGCATCAGCGGCCAGCGTACGTTTACATTGAGGTCGTATTCCCTTAGCAGCGGAATTAATTCCGTTTGTGCAGCGGGGCTGAGTTTATTGTAACTGGCAAGCAGGTTACAGTTTTGGTACCGGGTAGCCAGTTGCAGGAAGGTATCCATATATTTCAGCTCAAACTGGCGCAGGGTAAGTGTTTTTTTGCCGGTAGCCAGTTCAGTGGCGCCGCTTCTCCAGTAAATTTTGTCCAGTACATCTTTCAGGTCCATTCCTTCCACTTCCGGGCGCTGGGGTTCATATACCAGGTTGTTTAACCGGGTAGAACAGATCTCGATCATGCGGAATTGTCCGCTCTGGAATCCACTGGCGGGTAACAGCGCCATGCGGAATTGCAGGAACTGTTCCTTGTCCATCCCATCTACCATTATTTCAAATGAGGTAGTAAGGCTGTGGAAATAATTGTTGATCCTTTTAAGCTGGGTTTTGAATATCTCAGCCGTCAGTACAGGTGCAAGGCTGATTTGTTCGATTGCCTGCAGCGATAATTTCAAATACAATTCCGTGATCTGATGGTAGATGATGAAAATTCTTTCATCAGGAATTGGTGTGCGCGGATGTTGCAGGTTAAGCAACACATCCAGTTGAATATAGTCCCAATAAGTGAGGTAGTCCGCGTACAGCAAGCCATCCAGGTAAGATGACAGGTTTTGGCCCATAGCGGCATACTTTTCTTCCAGCCGTTGGATTTTTTCGGCAATTTCTGGTGTAACCATAGTGAAAATTAATCATTAAGAATGAATAGCAACAGGGTAAACTTTCATCCTTAAAGATCAATTATTCCACCACGTTTATGGTCCGGTAGAAGCTTTCTTCGAGTGAGATCAGGGTTTCGGTTCTTTCAATGCCTTTTATTTTCTGTAATTCATCGTGGAGGATGCGGCGAAGCTGGGTGATGTCTTTACAGATGATTTCTGCAAACATGCTATAGCTGCCTGTAGTATAATTAAGGCGTACCATTTCAGGGATTTTCCTCAGTTCTTTGGCTACAGTATCGTACATAGAGCTCTTTTCCAGGTAAATGCCGATAAAAGCGATCACATCATAGCCGATCATTTTTAAATCTACATGTAATTTAGTACCTTTAACTACACCCAGTTCTTGTAATTTCTTCATTCTCACGTGGATAGTCCCGCCGGAAACGAATAATTTCTTCCCCAGGTCGGCGTAGGAGATCTCAGCATTAGACATCATCTCGCTGATAATCTGCAAATCTAGTTTGTCAATATTCAAATTGTGGCTCATTTTTACAATTTGTTTTTGAATGTTTTAAAGTTATATGCAAATATTTAAAAAATATCGAAAATTCCAAAATTCTTCTTAAAAAATTTGCAAGAAAGTCACCTTCTCTTTAGATTTGCATCATAATCATTACACAAACGGCTAACGAAAAGCAATAGCTGGTAACGGTTTGAACACATTGTGGGATGATGAAATTGGCAGACATGCCCTCTTGTCTCGGGGGTGGGGATCACAGGATAAACGTAGTATAATTGGGTTGACCACTAATCTTACTTGTGCTACAGCTAACTGCCCCGTGGAGGTTCGACTCCTCCTCCTACAGCTTAATTGGTTTAAAGAGCT
>NZ_DATMTE010000455.1:0-2274 GCF_035564935.1 Chitinophaga sp.
AATAAAAAAACCGGCGGCAGGAAAGATCTTTCCTGCTGCCGGTAATACCTGTAGGACGACTATTTATTTATTTTCGCCCGGATCACATAGAATGACCACGGCGCAATTTCTGTACGGATCGTTTTTCCTTTGATCACAATGCTTTTTTCCTGCGGGGAAATGCGGGTAGGCTGATCCAGTGAATTAAGTCCCGCGAGACTTTCACTGCCCAGGGTAATCAAACGGCCGTTGGAAGCCAGCCCTTTCACCCCTTGTACAGCCACTGCTACCGGTTTAGGCGTAGCCGCCGCATTCACCAGTTTAATCACCAGCTCACCTGTTGCATCATCTACTACCGTAGACGCATATACGCTATCTTGCCCGCTGATCGCCTCATTACCTTTTAATATAGGTACTACAGCAGTTCCTTTGTGGTTGCCGTACAATTTTTGCACATAGTAATTAGGGGTGCCGTAAGAGCGCAGGTTATCGAACCAGATAAGGTCCGGCGTCCATTGCCATCCATCCACATGGGCCAGCAACGGCGCATAGGATGCCATTACCACTACGTCTGTATTACGTTCCAGGCCGGTCATAAAGGCGGCCTCCGCCAATGCACACTGCCAGCTGTTCTTATTATCGCCGTTGCCCGCTACTTTGCTGTGGGCAGCATATTCACCGGCGAAGATCTTAGGTCCTTTACGATCGTAGGAATCATAACGCGCCGCATTGCTAAGGAACCATTCCGGGGCGCTGTAATAATGCTCATCGAGGATATCTGCGTTCAGTTTGCGGAGGGTATCGTTGAGGAAGGTAAATTTATCGCCGTTGGGTCCGGGGCCAAGACTATTCACCAGTTTAATGTCCGGGTATCTGCTTTTAATGGCCTTTGCAAAAAGGGTATAGCGTTCTACGTATTGCGGCCCCCACTGCTCGTTGCCTACTCCCATCATTTTCAGGTTAAAAGGCGCCGGGTGGCCCATTTTTGCACGCAAGGCGCCCCATTTCGTAGATACATCTCCGTTAGCAAACTCCACCAGGTCCAATGCATCCTGGATATAAGGATCCAGTTCGTTCACGGCAACTATCTCCGCACTGTTGAACTGGCAGGCCATGCCACAGTTGAGGATAGGCAATGGCGAAGCGCCTATATCTTCCGCCAGCTGGAAATATTCAAAGAAGCCCAGTCCAAACGACTGGAAATAGTCCGGCGTAGCACGGTGTGCAAATTCATTGTTCCACCGGTTCATGATCACTTCGCGGTCGTTCACATCTCCCACTGTTTTTTTCCACTGGTAGCGGTTGGTCAGCTCTCGTCCTTCTACGATACAGCCGCCGGGGAAGCGCAGGAAGCCAGGGTGCATATCGGCCAGCAGTTGCACCAGGTCGGCACGCAGCCCGTTGCTCCGTTCCTTCCAGGTATGCTGCGGAAACAGGGAGATCATGTCTACATCTATCACCCCGTTGCCATCGAAAGCCACTTTCAGCTTGCCTTTAGACACGGTAGCACCAGCGGTGAAACTGGCTTTGTATTGCTGCCAGTTACTGCCTTCTGGTGTTATAGTAGTACTGCCGATGGCTTTCCCTGCTTCATCCAGCAGGGTTACGGTGAGCTTTACAGCGCTGCCTTGCTGCTGGCGGGCATACACAGAAAAATTGTACTGTTCCCCTGCTTTGATCCCCATGCCGCGGAAGCCTTCATTCACGATTTCAAAGCTACGTGTAGCCGGCATCGTTACCCTTGCAAAACGGGGATTGGAAGGATGATCATCTTTACGGTTCACCACCAGTATCTGCCCGTTGGATACAGCGTCTTTCGGGACGTTCCATCCCATCAGCGGCGAGCTGAACTCAAAAGAACGGTTCTTTACCAGCTCTGCATAAATCCCCCCGTCGGCACTGAGATTAATGTCTTCAAAGAAAATACCCCACATGTTGGGTGATACCGGCGTTTTTACTTCGCTGGCCTTTACAGTAAAATTCAACGGTTGCTGCGCAGCTAACGGGATCGTATAAACGCCCGTGAACAGTGCAAGTGCCGTGATAAAGCGTTGTGTTCTCATATGTGATTATACCGTTTTTTTTGGGTCCCAGACTGCAGCGCCATTATGTTGGAGCATATGCGGGTCGGGAACAAAGTTCAGGAAGGCATGGAAATTGGCATTGTATTTCTTCCGGTCTATCTTGTAATAAAAAGCGCCTTTCTTCGAGCTTAATTTATCCTTGTCTGTAAGCTTTACCAATAATTTGGTGGACAGGATCTTGCGGCTGAAGTTCCCTTTATCAAAAGAGATA
>NZ_DATMTE010000456.1:0-2971 GCF_035564935.1 Chitinophaga sp.
TTGATATACCCGCCGTTAACAATACGGATAAACAAAAATCAGCGGAGCTGCTGGACTTCATTGCAGCGGCAGATGCAAAAGAAACCCCGGGGAAACTGGAGAAGAGAATGGCTTCACATAAGGTGCTGGATCAAACAGATAAATACAAACGCTACGGGATCTTACAAACACTTGCAGAATGCGGCATACTACCCACTACATTCATAAAGCCCAGATACGAGGCATTCGTCACTCAGAAAGAACTGTGGAAGGCAAGTGAAAACCTGACCACCTCCTTCCGCTCCGACATTATCCTGCCTTTAGGCGGATGGAAAGGAGAAAACGGGGTAGACAGGAAACGCTATGCGGAGATATTTGGCGGTCTTTGACACAGGTCGGGGCAAACGGCGCTGCATTTCCTTTTTATTATTTTGTTAAGGAAGAAGCGATGACACGGCAATGCTGTTTACCACCAGGCCGGGATCAGGGAAATAAATACGGATCATCTTTTCGCCGTTTGAATCGCTGTTACAGATAATTTCTCCTCCGGCATACCCTCTTAGTAAATTAACAGCCCAGGCGGTTGTTTCTGCAGGGTTGGCAAGGTTCATAAATACCGGCGCCGCGCCGTTTACGGAAATAGCGCAACGCAGGTACATTCCCGTATATAAAGGGAAGTTGGGTAAACATCTCACCGTTATCCGGTTCCTGCCTTTTACAACCGGGATTTTATAGTCGGCATACGGCGCTGTTGCAATATCTTTTTCACCAAAAGATCTTATCAGCATTGGCCACACGGTTAACCCACTCTTTCCTGTGCCCAACCCTTCAATGGTTTTCAATGCGCCGTTGTCGTTGCCTTTTGCCAGATAGGCGGCTGCGGGTACAGAGATCACCTGTGAGGTAACCGGGGCAGCCTGGCCGGTAACCGGCGTTTTGATCATTTCCGGGGTAGCCGTTGCGGGCATGTCAAAGACCTTACGTTTGCGGGGGGCAGCGTCCATTATTCCATCCCACTTTCCACCGGCTATTTCCTTATTGTATTTAGTGGTTAATTGCTGAATAGTTTCGTAAGCCGACTTTGATCTTTCTGCATATACCAGCGCCGTACTATCTCCGGCAACGGCCAGGCGCAGGCTTTCCCTTGCATAAAGCACTTTATCATTCATGGCGGCGGCAGCCTGCACGGGATAACTAATCAGCTGGAACCAGGCATCCTTCAGCCTTTCCGGGATATGCGTTCCGGCTTCCATAGTGGCGGCTACCAGTTGATGATAGTCGTTTAAGCGCTCTTTTATTTCTTCCGGTGTAAAGGTGATACGGTCGAGATGCTCCGGTTTTCCCGATGCAGCAAGGCGGTAATATGCCTGCTTAATATATGCGATGCTTTTAGCGGCTTCCTTTCCAAAGGTTTGCTCCGCCCAATACTCAGGGTATAAATACGCCTTTTCGGGCGACCATTGCTGTACATCCCAGGCCAGGTCCATTGCAAACTGCATTTCCATTTCAGCCGGCTTGATATCTCCTACGTTGAACACCCACAACCGCTGAGCATTCAGCTGCCAGGCTTTGGTCAGTTCGTAGCTGGCCAATGCAGGCGAAATGCTAGACAACCACAGGAAATCTTCCGGGGCGCCCCAATAAGAAAAGTGATAGTACACGCCGCTGCCGCCGGATCTTTTCTGTTCCTGCGGATCGGAACACTGCCGTATATATCCATAATTATCATCCGCCCATGCCAGCGTAATGTCGTCGGGCAGTTCCATTCCCAACCGGTAGAGGTCAAGCACCTCTTTATACGGGCAAAATATCTGCGGTACTTCGGCAGCTGGTTTACCAAGACCATCTCTCAATAAATTACGCTGGTTCCGGATCACTTCTTCCAGCAGTGTCTTCTTCCCTTCCTTCGAATCCGGTCCGGGCATGTCACTATCATGGATTCCCCTCATCCCTACCGTATAAACGGCGGGATTATTACGGGATTGTATCACGCGGTCGCTCCAGTACCGGTCGATCTGCTTCCTGTTCACGTCATACCGCCATTCACCGCGCTTCTCCCCGTACTCCTGCTCAAAATGACGGCTCCATTCAAACACATTTCCCCGCAAAAGCGGTTCGCAATGACTGGCGCCCAGCACTATACTGTACTTACGGGCCAGTTCCGGGTTTTCCGGGTAAAACCAAAACGATTTGGTGCAGGGATGCATGGCTGGCCAGATATAATTTGCCTTCATCCGCAGCATCAGTTCAAACACCTTCTCGTAGGTACGGGGGCCAATATCTTTTATAACAGTGTCCATATGTTTGGCAGCCCATGGGTGCATTCCCCAATCTTCATCATTGATAAATATTCCCCGGTACTTCACTGATGGAGGGCCATAAATGCTTTTGCTTCCTGTGAGATATATTTCCTTCCTTTGCGCCGGTGTCACATCCGCCCACCATACCAGCGGAGACACGCCTATCATCCTGGACAGTTCAAATATTCCGAACGCGGTTCCCCTCGCATCGCTTCCGTAGATCACCAGCGCTTTTTCCACTCCTTTCACCGGGTTAGTCACGAGGCTGATGCCGAATGTTTCCCATTTACCACTCACCTCAGCTATTGACAGTTTACCGGATTTTACCAATTGATCAATGAAAGATGATCTTCCGATTGTGCCTGCCATTACCGGGTATTTTACAGATGCGGGAGTGTGAACGTCAGCTGATTCAAAGCCTGTCATACTGCTGATATCGTTTTTCAATGCTTTTACTGCAATGGCTACCACGGCCGCATCCAGTGAATCATAAAAAAAAGTGGCTACCTGATTGTTAACCGCAAGGGGAAAACTGCCGGGGGCTTTTTCAAAAGAAACAGTGATGGGTTTTTCCTGGGCAACTACGGTAACAGCAGCGGAAAACAGGCATACGCAAAAGAACAGGAAGTTGTAACAGGTTGATAAATGGGTACGCGGCATCAGTAACGATTTATTTTAGCAGGATGTGTGTC
>NZ_DATMTE010000457.1:0-9852 GCF_035564935.1 Chitinophaga sp.
GTACAAAAAAGTCGTGATTGAATGGCAGGTTGTCTGCATTGGGGAAAGTATAAAACAGTTGATCATCTACATAAAACCTGAGCAGTGCAGGCGACCAATCCACTGTGTACTTATGAAACACGGTTGTTTCGTTCTGTATCATTACCGTACCCCCGTCTGCGTTAGCGCCGGAATGATTGGGATGATGCACGGTACCGTATATTTTCCCGGCTTCTCCGCCTTTATGTTCCATGATATCTATTTCACCGCAGGCAGGCCATCCGGCGGTGGCAACGTTGCTGCCCAGCATCCAGATAGCAGGCCAGGTGCCGGCGCCGGCGGGCAGTTTGGCGCTTACTTCTACTTTACCATATTTAAAAGCAAATTTATCTTTGGTAAGCAGCCTGGCGGAAGTATAGGCGCTGCCGGAATAGCTTTCCTTAATAGCAGTGATTTTAAGGATGCCATTGGCAATGCTTACGTTCTTCGGCCGGTCGGTGTAGTACTGTGATTCCTCATTGCCCCAGCCATTGTTGCCGGTGCCGGTATCGTAGCCCCATTTGGCGGGATCAGGTGCGCCGTCGGTGTTAAACTCGTCGGACCATACCAGGCCGGGGGCAATGGTTACCGTAATATCCAGCGACTTACTGATGCTAGGCCCATCGGCACTTTTCGCGGTTACCTTTACGGTATAGGTTTTTTGCCCGCTGCCGGAATAGGTGTAATTGGCTACACCATCGGCAACGGTTTTAACACTGCCATTTCCAAAGTCATAATCATAACTAATGGCATTGCCGGCCATTGCCGTGAAGGCCACAGCTCCACTGTTATCGGTACTTACTACCGCATTCAGTACGAGATTGGTAGGCGCAATTTTTTCCGGCGCCGTATTTTCATTTTTTCCGCAGCTGGTAGTACTGATCAGTAATGCCAGCATCATTCCTGTAATATATTTCATACGCTATTGAATTGCTATTATTTTAACATACCATGCACCCGGAGCCTGTAAGCAACGCAGGGTCATGTGTGTGGCGGTTCTTTCAAGCACCTGGTATTTATGCACGCCCTTATACATGCCCAGGTGTCCTTTGCCGGAAAAGGTGATATATTCTGTAGTGGCGCTGCCATCGTATCCGAATGTTTCCGTATAGGCGGCAGCTTTAGGTCCTGTAAGGGTATAATCGCCCTCGCCGGTAAGCGACGGATCAAAGTCTTTCAGGTATTCCTTTGAACCAAAGATATCATTATTGGTTTCATGGGTAAATACATTACCATTGGCAGTAAAGGTATACACATCATCGTAAATACCGAGGCCGGCTTTTTCGTCCGGACCGGCGGCCCACCACGCGGGATCAAATACCGCTGCATCCGATACGCCCAGGTGGCCCGGGGTATCTTTATCTACGCGCCATTTTTTGGTACCGTTGTTGGTAAGCATGGTCACCAGCGCAGGGTCGGGTTCAAATGCCCTGTACACGGTGATCTCCTGGGAATTGGTGCTGAAGTTGCCGGCTTTTCCATAAACGGTAACGGAAACAGTAAGCGTTTTTACCCCTGTATGATCGTATTGGTACTGGAAGATATTGCTGGTAGATGTTTTGGCGGGTTTGCCGTCGCCAAAATCCACGCGGTAATTAATGGTGTTATCGGCTACCACATTCAGCGTTATGGTGCCTTCGCCGCCACCGTTGGGATGTGTGGCGTCTTTGCCGGTGATGTCGATATTCAGCACCGGTTTTGATGGCGTGATGATATCCCCGAACCGGTAATCATCTTTGTTACAACTGTTCAGCACCATCAGTACAAGCAGCAACACCGGCGCCAATAGTTTTATATGTATTGTCATAATCGTGGATTAGTTGGTTAAAGTAATATCGTCAAATAAAAGTGTGAAGTTGTTACTGCCATCCCCGGTTACACCGTTGTCCAGGAAAAAGAGGATGTTTTGCAGGCGTTTGCTGTTATCTTTTATTTTTCCGGAGAAGTCGAAGGTGAGCTCTTCCCAGGCGTTGGCAACGGTAGTGGTCATCTCCACATTTTCCTGGAAAGTATTATCGCCGTTTCTTTCCAGTTGCAGTAATACCCTCATGCCTGCGCGCCAGGAATATACTTTTACTTTGAACTTTTTATTGTTGGTGAAATCGATGGGATCCGTCATGATGATGAAATTGCCCGCCCATACTTCTGCTTTTGTTTTCACGATCTTGCCAACGGTGGAACTGGTATTAATGCCGCCAGGTACGGGATTGGGAATCACGGAAGTAACGCTGCCGCCAAAATCGCCCCAGGCATAGCTTACAGCAGGCAACTCAAAAGTCATTGGCAGCGTAAGCGGATCATAAATGGTTACGTCTTTTGTAACAACGGTAGTGGCTTTTCCGCCGCTTAATGCTTCTGCTTTAACTGTGTAGGTACCGCCTTTGGCATATGTATGTTTTACACTGGCGCCGGCGGCAACCAGTACGAGTTCTTCACCGGGCGTTTCACCAAAAGATACCTTGATTCCGCCGGTGGCATACAGTGCATTGGCAGATACCGTGAGCTCATGTGCATTGCTGGTGGTGGTAAGCGTTACCTCTTCCGGCGCACGGAAAGTAACGGTGAGCTGTGCAGTAGTATCTGATTTTAACCCGCTCAAACCAGTGGTCACCACCTTCACCGGGTAGGCGCCTTCTTTATACACATGTGTGGTGTTCTTACCAGGCAACACTGTTACCGGCGCGGTAGTGCCATCTCCAAAATAAATATCATAGCTGGTACCTCCTGCGCTGTTGGGCGTAATAGTTACCTGCCCGGAATTATCATTGGCAATTTTAAACAACAACGATTCATCCGAAGGCGCCTTTATGGAGTTCAGAAACGAGAGGTCGTCGTCTGTTTGTTTCACGCAGCTGTTTAGCGCGAGCGACAGCAGCAGTATATATGGAAGTCTTTTCATGCTTTTTGTTTTTCGGTTGATAAAACGATTAGTATCCCGGGTTCTGTGGCAGGTTAGATATTTCCACTTCCCTTTGTGGTAACGGGAACAATTCATTTTTACCTGCTTTGAAACCGGTGATGGCAGTAGCTGCTTTACCTGTTCTTACCAGGTCAAAGAACCGGTCGCCTTCCATAGCCAGCTCCAGCCGGCGCTCTTTCCAGATGGCATCTGTTAAGGCGCTGCCGGTTAACGTGATATCATGCGCATTATCTTTGAATGCGCGGCGACGTACTTTATTCAGGTAAGTCTGCGCTTTGGCATCGTTGGGAGAAGTGGCGCGGTTGTTGGCTTCTGCCGCCATCAGCAGCACATCGGCATAACGGATGGTCCTGAAATTATTGAGGTAGTTTAGTTCCAGCTGACCGGAGGTTTCGCCTTTCCTCGGCAAATATTTCTGGTTGTATAAACCGGTATTTTTATACGGCGCCACCTGGTAAGTGATCTTATAATCGGGATGCGCGTTTTTATAGGCCTCAATATCCAGCACGGTAACGTTTTTCCGCTGATCGCCTGCGGCGTAGGCGTTGGCGAGGTTTTGTGTGGGCAGGTTAGTGCTCCATCCGGCGGCATACGGACTGCCACCGTTTAATCCACGTATTCCACACTGCTGTACAGAATAATTTCCCTGTCCGCGTGTGGCGGCTCCCCAGTTATAGTAGGGAGACAGGTTGGAGTATTGGATCTCGAAAACAGACTCAATGCCATTTTCACCGGACTGCAGAAAGATATCGCCAAACTCAGCCACCAGCGTAAAAGGACCGTTCACCACATTTTCCAGCATGGCGGCTGCTTCATTGAATTTGTTTTCATACAGTAACACTTTTCCCAGTAATGCCTGCGCGGCGTATTTGGTAATACGGCCGGCCTGGGGTTGCGTGGCGGGTAATACGGCAATGGCATTGTTAAGATCCAGCTCTATCTGTTTGTATACATCTGCCTTGGGTGATCTTGGCAATGTCCGTGAATCGGAGAGGGTTAGGCGTTTGTCGGCAAACAGGGGTACATCTCCAAAAAACTTTACCAGGGTAAAATAGTAATACGCCCGCAGGAAATAGGTTTCACCATACAAGGCTTCTTTTCCGGGAAAATCAACCGTAGTGCCACCTGGATTCTTATCCTTGAACTGGGTCATGTAGTTCACCCGGTTAATGCCCTCGTAGGAGGCGGACCAGATCTCGGTCAGGTAATCATTGGTGGTAGTAATGGTATAATCATCTATCTGTTGTAATCCCAATACATCGGAAGCGCTTTCACCGCCGCTTACAGAGTTATCTGAAGCGATATCGCCGATGGGAACGGCCTGGTTCAGCCACTGGATAGGAGAATAGGTGCTCACCGCCATGGTGCGGTAATCGCTTTCACTTTTCAGGTAGTCCTGGTCGGTTACATTGAAGCTGTCGCTCGGTTTGTAATCCACCCATTTTTTGCAGGAGTTGGTGGCGATAGTAAAACAAAGTATGCCTGCTATTTTCAGTATATTTTTCATTTGTCGTCTTTTTTACTTTGAACATTACAGTTTTAAATCAATACCGAAAGACCAGGTCCTGGCCTGTGGATAAACCCCTCTGTCGATACCGGAATCCATAATGCCGCCGGCAATTTCAGGATCAAAGCCGGAGTAACGGGTAAAGGTGTAGGCGTTTTTAACCTGGGCAAATACGCGGATCTGTTTAAATCCTGCATGGTTAAGTATGGAACGTGGGAAGGTATAACCCAGCTGTATGTTTTTCAGTTTTACGAAAGAGCCGTCTTCCACATACCTGTCGGATACCCGTGCATTGTTATTGGCGTCTGTAAACGAATAACGCGGATGGCGGGCATCGTTGGTGCTTCCGGGGCCGGTCCACCGGGCCAGCACATCGCGGAACTTATTGGTGTAGGTAGCGTTCCTTTCGTATGCGCGGTAAATATCGTTGCCTATAGAAGCATAGGTGAAAACATTGAGGTCAAAGTTTTTGTAACCCAGGGACAGGTTCCATCCCATAGTGAATTTAGGGAAGGGGTTACCGATGTCTGTTTTGTCTTTATCCGTGATTTCTCCATCGCCGTTCACATCCACGAAACGGATGTCGCCGGGTTGTGCGCCGTTTTGTTTGGGCGCTTTGTTAATTTCGTCGGCCGATTGGAACAAGCCTGCTGTTTTGAAGCCATAGAAATAGCCGGGCGCCTTGCCGGTTTCAAACGCAGTAACGGTTTGCGATTGCCCATTGAAATAGCTGCCGCCATAAAGGATAAAGGAATTATCTGAGTTAGTGCCGGTTACTTCGTTTTTGGAAGTGGTGAAGGTTACATTGGTACTGATGGAAAAGTCGCGGCCAATTTTATCCGTGTAACCGAGGTTCAGATCTATCCCACTACTTTTGGTAGAACCGATATTGGCATCGGGTACTTTGGCAGTTCCAAGGAACAGGGATACAATAGGTTTGAACAATAACCCTTTTACATTTTTCTGGAAATAGTCGGCACTGAAGTTAAATTTATTATGGAAGAAGGTAACATCAAACCCTGCGTTGAACTGGGTTTGTTTTTCCCAGCTCAGGGTGGTGTTGGCATACGAGCCTACTGTAGATCCCGGCAGGAACGTGTTGCCAAACGTATAGCCGTTGTTGTTACCATCATCGTAATTAGGCCCGCCTGTTACGATCCGGGGAAAGGCCGGGTTGGTGTTTTCATTTCCTACGGTACCATAGCTGCCTCTTATTTTCAGGTAGTTGATAATGTTGGAATGAAAGAAATCTTCCGAAGAGGCTACCCAGCCCAGTGAACCGGACAGGAAGTCGGCGAACTTATTGTCTGTACCAAAGGCAAAGGAACCATCCCTCCGCATGGTAACGGAAGCAAGGTATTTATCTTTATAATCATAATTAATTCTTCCGAAATAAGACAGGTTTTTGCGGAACCCTGCATATTTACTGGCAGTTTGCCCGTTCAGGTTGGCGGGAACATCTCCTTTGGAGTTATATACTTTTACCGGTACGTTATTGATGATGGTATCTATAATATAAGGAATAGCGGCAGTATTGATGCCCGTGGCCGCATTGTAATCGGCAAACTCCCATGAGTTAAAAGGCACATCCTGGCGGGTAACCGTCATCCCGTTGTTGGTGGATTTAAAGAAAGAGATACCGGCTACCGCATCAAAGTGATGATCATCTTTGATGTTGAAAGTATAGTTCAGGTAAGTTTCTGAAGTAAAGCTGGCAGCGCTGTTCTTAAACTCGCTTACGCTGTTGTGCGTAGAACCGGCCAACATGCCCAGTTCATTTTTGAGCGGGATGGCATTACCGTCTGCCCCCATGGTGTTTTCCACATTCAGCGGACCATAGAACACCAGTGGCGTGAAGTTTTTCCCGGTTTGGTCGTAATTGGTGTAACCGAAGCGGGTAGTGGCTTTCAGGTTCTTCAGGATGTCGTACTGTAATTCCACCTTTCCAAACAGTTTATTACCGCTGGAAGTATTGTAGGTATTTTCCAGTTTGGTGAGCGGGTTAAAAATTTCGGAAGTCAGCAGGTTGCTGAAGCTGTACTTTCCTGGTGTATTGGGTACTTCATTATACACCGGCAGGGTAGGGTCGAAGTTCAGGGCGCTACCGATAATGGAATTGAATGAATTTTCCTGTATTCCCTTATTTTTTATATTAACGAAACTGGTATTCACTATTAGTTTAAGACGATTGGTAACATCGGCGGTGATGTTGGCGGTACCATTGATCCTGTTGAAATTGGATTTACTGCCGCCGCCTGCAATACCATCCTGTCCGAGGTAACCACCGGAAATGAAATAGGTGATCTTATCGCTACCGCCTCTTGCGCTGGCGTTGTAGTTTTGCATGGGGGCCTGGTGGAAGATCTCTTTCTGCCAGTTGGTGCCTACGCCCATTTTAGAAAGATCAGGGAAGATGATATTGCCGCCGGAGGCCACGCTGCCTTCGTTAATGATACCTGCATATTCGGTGGCGTTCAGTACCCCGATGGTTTTAAATACTTCCTGTACCCCGTAATTGGCGTTCACGGTAATTTCAGGGCGTTGATTCCTGCGGCCGCTGCGGGTGGTGACCATAATAACCCCGTTGCCGCCTTTTACCCCGTAAATGGCCGTGGTAGCGGCATCTTTCAATACGTTGAGCGATTCAATGTCGGCAGCGTTCAATGCGTTCAGGTCGTCCAGTGTTTGGGGAACGCCATCTATTACCACCAGCGGATCGGAGCCGCTGTAAGAAGGGATACCGCGGATCAGCACAGTGGGCTTGGCGCCGGGGGAACCGCTTTGTATAACGCTTACGCCGGAAGCCCTTCCCTGCAGGGCTTCTTCCGCCCTTACCGGCCGGAGGTTAGCGATATCGGCGCCCTTAACGGTAGATATGGCGCCGGATATTTTGGTTACTTTCTGGGTACCATAACCTATTACTACCACTTCCCCCAGTTCTTTGTTGGAAACGGGCAATTGTACCAGCAGCGGAGAAGCGCCTACTGCCATATGAGAGGTGGTGTAGCCAACGGCAGATACATCCAGCACTTTTTCTTCCGGCGATACCGATATGCTGAAAGCACCGTTGGCATCTGCAGCCACGGCTGTTTTGGATACTTTAGCTACTACTGAAGCGCCGGGTATAGGCGACCCCGATTCGTCCGTTACCTTACCGGTAACGGTTTTGTTTTGCGCCCACGAAGCGGAGGCAAACAAGAGCAATAGCGGGATAAAAATGTTTAGTAATCGTTTTTTCATACGTGAATTTTTTTGTTGACGATGTTACATACGGGGTACTTTACCAGCACAAGATGTGTTGGCGGTAACGTGAAATCCCCTCGATAATCAATGGCTGCCTGTGATCTTTTTATGGCATGTTGGTGTTCTGCTTTTTTAAAAGGATGGATGATTTCAGTTGACTAAGTACTATTTTTATGCTGTTTTCATGAAGCTAAAATTACACCTTCCACAGAATGAGGCCAATTTTCTGACTACATCTATACTGCATCATAATTGGTTAAATGGTTGATTATTAATAAATTTAAACTACATCATTACTACATCACCGGACGTAATCCTATATTTTATGAAAAGATGGTGGCTGTTTTTTTTATGCATCGGCTGTTTCCGGATGGCTACCGGTCAGAATACGATCGGGCTACCCCAGATCATTAATTACAGTAAGAGCGACTACCAGGCGGGCACCCAAACCTGGGATATTGAACAGGACAGCAAAGGCATCATGTACTTTGCCAACAACGAAGGAATGCTTACCTATGATGGCAGCCATTGGAAAGCATACCCGCTTCCGAACCGTACTATTGTACGCGCCCTGGCTATTGATGCCGGCAACCGGATCTTTGCAGGCGGACAGGGGGAAATGGGCTACTTCGCCCCCGGGCAAAACGGTAACCTCGTTTATACTTCGCTGAGGGATCTTGTACCTGCTGCACAAAGTAAGTTTGCGGACATCTGGCGGATAGAAATTTATAAGGAGGCCGTTTTCTTCCAGGCATCTGACCGCATTTTCGAGTACCGGAACAATAGCATTAAAGTATATCCCAATGAATGGCTGTACATGAAGCAGGCCGGTAATAAATTATATGCACAGGATAAATATAGCGGGTTGCTGCAGTTCAATAATAATGAGTGGCAACCGGTAAACAGCACCCGTAAGTTTAACGACGGCCTGATATCAGGGATTATCGGTATCGGCACAGATACATTGCTGATCAATACCCAGGTGAGGGGACTTTTCTTTTTGCATAACGACTCCATTATTAAACAGCTGCCGCCCATTTCTTCCGGTAATGTAAATGTTTGCGCCCGGATCAATGCCACGGAAGTAGTAGCAGGCACCTCCGCAGATGGTTGCGTGGTGCTCAACTTCAACGGGGAAACTGTGCAGAAGATCTCCCGTACGGAGGGCCTGCAGAATAATGATGTGATCAGTGTTTTCCTCGATAAGAATAATAACCTGTGGGCCGGGCTGAACAACGGTATCAGCTTCATCGCCTATAATGCTGCCATAAAATATATTACGCCCAGCAAAAGCAACGAACTATCCGGGTACTCTACCCGCATCTTTAATAAGGAATTGTATATCGCCACATCGGATGGCGCATGGTATGTGCCATTGCCCGCTACCACCGGGGATCTCAGCTTTTCCAAAGGCGATTTTACCCGGGTAAGGAACAGCAGGGCAGAAGTATGGCGCCTCGATGAAGTGAACAATCATATCCTGATGGGGCAGCATATGGGCAGTGCAGTGCTGAAAGATCACAGCGCAGTACCGCTTTATGGGGAAACCGGTACCTGGTTGTATAAGCCGGTATCGTCGGTGTATCCGGCAAAAAATATCCTGGCCGGTACTTACAACGGTGTGCGGATGCTGGAATATAATGAAGACCAGTTTACTGATAAAGGGAAACTGGAAGGCCTGGGAGAAACACTGCGTTTCCTGGAAATAGATAATAACAATACTATCTGGGCTTCCCATCCGTACCGGGGAGTGTATCATTTACAACTGTCGGCAGACAATAAAACCGTGTCTTCGAAACTGCTTACCGATAGCGCGGGCCTGCCATCTGCGTTGAGTAATTATGTTTTTAAGATAAAGAACAGGGTGGTGTTTGGTACGGGTAAAGGGGTATATGAATTTGATGCAGCTGCCAACCGGTTTGTTCCTTCTGCTTTTTTGTCGCCTGTACTGGGAAACATGGAAATAAGATATCTGAATGAAGATGCCGACGGCAACATCTGGTTTTGCAGCGGGAAGGATATCGGGGTGATAAATTTTAACCAGCCCTCCGGCGGCAAACCGTTTACCATTACCTGGATACCGGAACTGAACGGGAAGATCCTGCTGGGCTTTGAAAATATTTATCCCTACAATAAAGAGAACATTTTTATAGGTTCGGAAAAG
>NZ_DATMTE010000458.1:0-9015 GCF_035564935.1 Chitinophaga sp.
GTTATCAAAGCTGATATGGATTTTCCTGGAAGTACAATAGCTTCATCAGAAATTCCAGACATAAAGTTGGCCTATACCACTTTTATGATGCGTCATCAATGCCGTAAAACAGGTCCTGTACACGAACAGTTTCCATCTTAAAAAATTCCACTTTTTATATCAACCAGATACCGACAGTATGTTTAAAACAAACGTTATGAAACACTTATTACCTCATCTTCAAATCATTCATCAATGAAAAAAATTCTAACAAGGTTAAAACCCCTATGCTGTTTTTTCCTCTGCTATTCATTGTTAATGATCAGCTGCTCCCTCACGGCATACAGTCAAACCCACACCGTAAAGGGAGTGATTACAGGCGAATCGCAGCCATTACCCGGGGCAACCGTGCTGGTAAAAGGAACCAAAACAATGGCGCTCAGCAATCTTAACGGTGAATTTACCATTGCTGCTGCAAAAGGAGACATATTGGTGGTCACTTACCTCAGTTATCAAACCCGGGAGATCCGCGTAGGCGGGGAGGAGGTGATCCGCATATCGCTTACATCAGCCACCAGCAAGCTCGATGAACTGGTGGTAGTTGCCTATGGTAAGGCAAAGCGCGCCAATCTCACCAGTGCGCAAACTACGGTCACCTCAAAAGAAATGGACCGCACGGTAAATACCACATTGGAACAAGCCATCCAGGGCCGTACTGCCGGCGTGTACATCACCCAGAACTCCGGGCAGCCCGGCGGAGGCATTTCCGTTAACATCCGCGGCGTGAACTCCATCAACGGCACTAATGAACCATTGTATGTAATTGACGGAGTGCAGATGCCCGGATCCGCCATCTCTTTCGGCTCAACCAGTTCCTCCAATCCGCTGTCGGGCCTCAATCCCGCCGATATCGAAAATATTGAAGTGCTGCAGGGTCCCTCTGCTACGGCCTTATATGGCTCCAGGGCCACTAACGGTGTGTTGATCGTAACCACCAAAAGAGGTAAAGCCGGCGATACCAAAATAGACTATACATTCCAGTATAATATACAAACACCGCCACCGCATGTGGCGGTAATGGACCTGCGCCAGTATGCACAAATGGTCAATGAATACCACGCACTGGCAGGTGGCAATACCCCGGCGGAATTTAAGGATCCCTCCCTGTTGGGCAAAGGCACCGATTGGCAAAAAGAACTGTTTAAGAATGCGCCCATGAGCAAACACCAGTTGAGCCTCAGCGGTGGTACGGATAAAACTACCTTTTACCTGTCCGGCGAATACCTGAAACAAGATGGGATTGCCCCCGGCTCCGGCTTCGACAGGTATGGATTCCGGTTAAACCTCGACAACAAACCCCGCAACTGGGTAACACTGAATGCAAATCTCAGCTTTAACCAAACAAAAGAGAACCTGACCACCAGCCAGGAAAACATTATTTCCACTGCGTTGCTGCTCACCCCGCAGATCCCGGTGAAAAACATGGACGGCTCCTGGGGTGGCGGCGATGTTACCAATGGCGCAAATACCTTTACTCCGGTGAATCCTATTGCCATTGCCAACCTGAATATCAACAGGGCGGTAAGGCGGCAGCTGCTCGGAGGTATTGGCGCTAGCATCAACCCTATCAAAGATCTTTATATCAGAACCACCTTTAACACCAATTTCGGTTTTGCCAATACAGAAAATTATCTCCCTACCTATTCTATTGGCTGGGCGGTAAACGACAGGGCCAGTTTAACCAATGGCAGCAATGTAAGTACCTACTGGAACTGGAACCAGCTGGTGGAATACTCCAAACAACTGGGAAAGCACAACATCAACCTGATGGTAAGCCATGAGGCACAGGAATCCAAATGGAAAAATTTAACCGGTGGCAGGAAAGGCTTTCTCACCAACGATATCCTGGATCTGAATGCCGGTGAGGCAGCTGATGCCACCAATGCCGGCGGGCAGGGCGACTGGGCCATGGAATCCTATCTCGGCAGAATAAATTACAATTACGATGATCGGTATATCCTGTCTGCTTCTGCAAGAAGAGACGGTTCGGCGAATTTCGGGGATGAAAATATCTGGGGCACCTTCTCTGCAGCTTCCGCAGCGTGGAGGGTTTCACGGGAACACTTCTTTCATGTACCTTTCATCAGCGATCTTAAACTAAGATTTGAAACCGGTATTACCGGTAACTCAGGCTGGAGCGCGGGAATCTATGCACCCATGCAGGCTGCAGCCACGCCAACAGGTACCGGCTTTTTAACATCGCGGTATGCTAACCCGGGACTGCAATGGGAATCCACTCAAACCAACAATATTGGTATTAACCTGGGCTTCCTGAATAATAAGATCAGTATTGAGGCAGATTATTATATCAAGAATACCAACAACCTGCTGATGGATATTCCCCTGCCCTGGTATATGGGTACCAATGGAATTGGTGCAGTAGGCGCGCCCACTGTAAACATTGGGTCCCTGGAAAATAAAGGATGGGCCGTAACCATCAACACCACTAATATCCGGACTAAAGATTTTAAATGGGAATCCAGCCTCAACCTGTCGGGCTTCAAAACAAAGATCAAGAAATTCAATACAGATGCCGGCGTACTGAACCGCACTTCCTGGTGGCTCGATAACTGGACCCAGCAGTCGGTGGTAGGCCAGGCCCCATGGCTGTTCCTCGGTTATATCCAGGAAGGCATATTCCAGTCGGTGGATGAAATTAATAAAAGCGCCGTACCGGTAGATAACACCGGGCAACGCCTGCCCACCAACGTAGATAATATCTGGGTGGGAGATATAAAGTTCAAAGATGTAAGTGGTCCACAGGGAAAACCCGATGGTATCATTGATGTAAATGATCAGACCTATATCGGGAATCCATACCCCAAATTATTCGGCGGCTTCACCAACACCTTCTCCTATAAAGGTTTTGACCTGAGCATTTTAATTACCGGTACTTATGGCAATGATGTATATAATTACCTGGCCCGGGTAAATTCCAATCCTAACCAGATCAATCTTAGCCGTAACATGATGGTAGAAGCAATAGACTATGCCAAACCGGTAACGGATAAAAATGGCAATGTAACATTGTCGAACCCCGGAACAAGTATCCCCAGGATATCCAATGGCCCGAATGCCAACTATGGCCGCATTACCGACAGATACGTGGAAGATGGTTCTTTCCTGCGACTGAAAAATGTTTCTCTCTCTTATAGTTTGCCGGCCTCCCTGCTGGCAAAACAAAAGATCGTAAGAGGAGCCAGGTTTACATTTGGCGCGCAAAACCTGGCTACGCTCACCGGTTACTCGGGGTATGATCCGGAAGTAGGCGGGTATGTAGGAAGAGATGCCAGCTCCGCCAACCAAGCCATAGGACTTGATTACGGACGTTATCCACTTACCCGTATCTACACTTTTGCCCTAAGCGTTAACTTCTAAAATTGCCGGTTATGAAAAAGAACAAACTCAATATATACCACCTTATCCTGCTGCCGGTTGTGTTACTGACCGCCTGCTCAAAGGAATTTTTACGCCGCCCTCCCAAGGATGCCATTGTGGATGCAGGGTTTTATAAAACAGATGATCAGCTGATGGCAGCAACGGCATTATTATACAGTAAAGTATGGTCTGATTACAACGGACGTTCGGCTATCAGTATTGGCGATTTCCGTGCAGGTACTGCCTACTCCGGGTGGAACGACAAAGAGAACGTAGAATTTAATACTACGGCTAATACATTGGCCAATGGTGCATCCTGGCGGTCTTTCTTTATCGTGATCGGGCAGTCCAATCTTACTATTTCCAACATCAATAAATATGCGGGTCCGGAAGTATCGCCCGCAGCAAAGAGAATGGCCATTGCAGAAGCCCGGTTTATGAGGGCGCTGGCCTACCGTTACCTGGTGATGAACTGGGGAGAAGTGCCCATCATTGAAGATAACCTGAAGCTGATTTCAGATACTTCTCTCCGCAAAAACACCGTGGAAAGTGTATGGAAATTTGTGATCAGTGAAATGCGTGCCCTGGCGGAAGACCTGCCGGAAGCACCCGCCCGTGAAGGCCGCATCACAAAATGGACCGCGGAAGGAATGCTTGCGCGCTTTTATCTTACCAGGTCCGGGCTCGGGGCAAACGGCTCCGGCGCCCGCAGCCAATCGGACCTCGATAGCGCCAAATATTTCTCCCAGCGGGTGATCACAAAAAGTAAGTATGCCTTGCTGAGAAGCTACTATGATCTGTTCCTCTTTCCGTATGACAACAATACGGAGTCGATGTTCTCACTGCAATGGGTATACGCACCAAACGACTGGGGCGCCTCCAATGCTGCGCCTTCCGACCTGAACTATGATAACAAAATGTGCAACGGCGATGGTTGGGGAGGCGATAAAAGCGCTACCTGGTGGATGATCGGCAAGTATGAAGGATTTGTAAATTCCGGTGATACGCTGATCAGTGGCCGGACCCTGGATCAAAGATTGAAAGCCACCTTCTTTATGCCCGGTGCTTATTACCCGGAAATTACAGAGAAGCTGGCGGATGGTACCACGCCGAAGCTGATTTACCCTTATGTTACCGGCGATAATAACTTCCTCTGTATAAAAAAATATGTCACCGGAAGGGCCGCAGATGTTGGTGGGCAATCAGCTCAGCAAAACTATGGTAACGATACCTATATGATGCGCTTATCCGAGATGTATCTTATTTATGCAGAAGCCGTACTGGGCAATAGCGCCAGTACTACCGACGCTACGGCGCTGGAATATTTTAATGCGGTGCATACCAGGGCCGGCTTGCCCCGTTTTGAAAAGCCACTAACCGCCGATGTGATCTTTAATGAACGTATCGTGGAGTTTGCCATGGAAGGAATGGCCTGGTACGACCTGGTATCGCTTCACTACTACAATAAGGCAAAAACGTATGCCATCCTGAATGCACAGGACAGGGGCCTGTTTGCTACTGCGCCGGATAAAATGCCGGATCCCACTTCCTGGAAATGTGTAAAAACATCGTGGGCCTCTTTCCGGAAAATTGTTGCCAACGATGGAAACTTCCTGATCCCAATACCTGCAGCAGAATTAAGCCAGGCGCCAAACCTGAAGAAACCTGCGGTAGATTACTATAACAAATAAGGCTATACGTTTTTATAAAAAAATAATATCCCATGCAAAAGATATATAGCGCCATTACCTTTTTTATGATGTGCCTAGGCATTTTATCCTGCACCAAAAAAGATAATCTTCCCAACAACGGGGAACCGCGCATCAGTTATGTACGCCTGACAGATCCTGCTACCGCAGATTCCCTGCTGGTGGAAGCCGGACAGGGCGTGCTCATTGCCATTGTAGGCGAAAACCTGGGCGATGCCAGGGAAATCTGGTTCAATGATCAGAAGGCCAGTCTTACACAACCCTATATCACCCCCACAGTAGTATTGGTGAGTGTACCATCGCAGATCCCGGTAGAAGTAGACAATAAAATAAAGATCTTCTTTGGCAGTGGTAAAAAGCTCGAATATAATTTCCCGGTGAAGATCAGCAAACCGCTGGTTACCCGTATGGATTGTGAATATGTAGCTGCCGGTGATGTAGCCACTATTACCGGCGATTTTTTCTATGCGCCGGTAAGCGTAACGTTCACCGGGGGAGCCGCCGGCGAAATAGTGGAAATAACGGATAAGCAAGTGAAGGTAAGAGTGCCGGCCGGCGCACAGCCCGGGCAGATCACCGTTAAAACCAATTTCGGGGAAGCTGTTTCCGATTTCTGGTTCCGCGATAACCGGAACATATTCATCAGCAGCGACCCCTTCACCGGATGGTGGAACGCCTCCTTCGTGGTATCCAACCCCGGCCCGGATGATCCCGCAGCAATCAATGGCAATTACATCCGTGTAAAACAACCCATCAGCAACTGGGGGTGGGTGGAACTGGCAGGCGGCCCTGCCGATGCAATGGGCCCCATCAGCAAAAATATCCCCGATGAAGCCATCCTGAAACCGGAAAACTACAACCTGAAATTTGAACTGAATACCAAAAAGCCATACAACAATAATGCACTCAAATTTTGTATGGGCGTGAAAGACGACCAACAGGGCGATTTCTCCTGGATGCCCCCTTACGACACTAAAGGCGTATGGCAAACAGTGGTGATCCCCTATGAGGAAATAACCGCCAGCTATGCCAAACAAGCTGTACAACCCAATGGATATTATACACGGATAGTATTCAGTGGCGCCGGTGAGCTCGACTGTGATATGTCTTTTGATAATTTCCGCATAGTGCCAAAAGTGATTAAAAAATAAGCAATTAATCCACCTGCAATGAAAACTATTCTGCATAAACATTTAATATGGCTGCTCCTGCTGCCCGCGGGTTTCGCGTCGTGCAGCAAAGACGATAACGCCGCCCGGCTGGATAAGGTAACACTCCTGAGCTTTGGCCCTTCAGGATCGAAGCCTGGTGATAAGATCAGTTTTATAGGCGCCCGCCTTGACAAAGTAACAGCCATAGCGCTGAAAGGCGCCACTGTGGAAGCTGCTGCCTTTACCGAACGAACTGCAGAGCGTATTGTGATTACCATTCCGCAGGAAACGGAGAAAGGAGTAGTGACCCTGAAAACACCCGAAGGCGATGTGGTATCGAAAACAATTTTAAACCTGGATGTACCGGTAACTATTACCACTGTTCCGGCTACCGCCGCCAAAGGAGCCACTATCACCATTAAAGGTACTTTTGTAAACTGGGTGACCCGCGTTACGTTCGGAAACGATGACGCTGTGGTAACGGAATTTGTCAGCAGATCAGTGACGGACCTGGTGCTGAAAGTGCCCGCCACCGCTACTACCGGCATCCTGGTATTCAGCACTGATGGTACGGCGCCCGTGGATATTGAATCGGAAAATCCACTGGTGATCGAATAACCCGAAAATACGATACATTTAAACAGAGGAATCGTATTTTCATACTCCCCGCTGCAGCCATCTGCAGCGGGGATATACCGGCTTTTTTAATCGCATCCACGTTACCAGATGAAACTTACCAGTATAAAATACCTGTTGTTGCTATGGATGTATTGTACATCTGTTACCGCGCAGGATGTATCGTATGCGTTCTCGCACCTGGATGTAAACAACGGGCTTTCGCACAATGGGATTACCAGCATCATCAAGGATGCCAGGGGATTCCTGTGGGTAGGCACCTTAAATGGCCTCAACCGGTTTGACGGGTCTAAATTTAAAGTGTATAAACACCGGCTGAATGATACATCTTCTCTCAACGATAATTTTATCACCAATATTTATGATGCGCCCGGAAACCGCTTCTGGATCAGGACACAGCTGGGGTTTTCCATCTATGATCCGGAAACCGACAGCTTTAATGATGATGTGGCTAAGCTGCTGCATCCGCTTGAAGTATACGGCTACCAGGTAGAAAAGGTGTTGAAAGGACCCGATGGAGTATTCTATTTTTTACATGCAGAACATGGCATCATCATCCTGAATGAACATCCCCGGAAGATACAGGCTTATGGCGTTGTGACAAACGACAGCACTTCACTCCATTCTACCGCGGTAGCTGATATGGTACTGGATGAACGTGGCGACCTGTGGATCGCTTACCAGGATGGATGGGTGGAACAATTTGATACACGTACCCGCAAGGTGGTATACAGGGCCACCCCTTTATATGCAGCTGTGGCAAAAAAGAAACCTGTCAGGTACCAGTTGTACGTCGACCGCCAGCACGATATCTGGCTCTTTACCGGCAACAGCGACGGACTTTATTATTTCAGTCCCACGCACAACCAGTTCAAACATTTTTATAAAGACGCACCGGAAAACAGGATCAGCGCAAATGTGGTAAATGCTGTAATGCAGGATAAACAAGGCAAAATATGGATTGCTACTGACCCTGGCGGTATTAACCTGCTCAACAAATCAGGATTTCATATGCAGCACCTGGTGATGGATGAGCGGAATCAGAACAGCCTTACCCAAAATAGTATCACTACATTGTATAGCGACGCCACCGGTATGATATGGTTGGGTACCTACAAGAAAGGTGTCAACTACTATTACCCGGATATCTTCAAATTCCCCCTGTACAGTCATGACCCGCTGCAACCGGACGGGTTGAACTACAGCGACATGAACGCTTTCGCAGAAGACGCACAGGGCAACCTGTGGCTGGGTAGCAATGGCGGCGGCCTTACCCGTTTTAACCGGCAGGCAGGTACCTATACGGCATATGTAAATGATAAATCAAATCCGCATAGTTTAAGCACCAATGTGATTGTAAGTCTTTGTATCGATCATGAACAGAAATTATGGATAGGCACCTATCTCGGCGGACTCGATTGTTTCGACGGAAAAACGTTTACCCATTACCGTCATGACGAACAGGATACCAATAGCCTGTCCGACAACAGGGTGTATGAAATTATGGAAGACAGTGAACATCGCATCTGGGTGGGAACACTGTCTGGCGGCATCAATATTTTTGACCGGAAAACAAAAACATTTAAGCATTTAAGAAGAGAAGATTCGGTAAGTATTCATTCAAACTATATTTTTACCCTGCTGGAAGATCGCCGGAAAGATATATGGATAGGGACTTCCAATGGGATTGACGTATTGGAAAAAAAGACGGGGAAGTTTGTGCATTACCAGCACGATAATAATAACCCCAACAGCCTGGCAAATGATAACATCCTTTCCATGATCGAAGACAGCAGGGGATACATCTGTATTGGTACGCGTGAGGGGCTGAATATTTTTAATCCGCACACTAAACGTTTTTCCCTGTTCAGGGAGGAGGACGGGTTACCTGATAACAATATTCTTGGTATCCGGGAAGATAAAAATCATCACCTGTGGCTGAGTACCGCCAACGGTATCTCGAATGCAGTAGTGTCTGTAGAGAATGGCGTATACAAGCTGAATTTTATCAACTACGATGTGAAAGACGGATTGCAGGGGAAACAATACAATGAAGATGCTTCCCTGGTAACTGCAAAGGGGGAAATGATGTTTGGCGGTGG